>CAYWGX010000050.1:0-16633 GCA_964457635.1 uncultured Leptolinea sp. | reverse complement strand
TGAGAGCGATTTTGTCAACTACCTCTATCGTGATGCCAGCATCATGGTATGGGCAAACGAAAAGCTCGGTGTTTATGCCGATGAGGACGACACTGAAGACGATTTTCTTGATAAGTGCAAAGACAAGATTGAGGAACTCAGCAGTGCGGAAATCGAGAAGATCAAAAAGACCCATGAGGCTCAGCTGGACAAACTGGAAGCCAAACTGAAGAAACTGAACGTCACCCTGGAAGACAAACAAAACCAGGTGAAGCAGCGCGGCGTACAGACCGTCGCAGCCGCCGGTGAATTGATCCTCTCCCTGATCCAGAAGCGCAAGAAATCTGTTTCCAGTTCCCTGACTAAGGTGAATCAGACATCCACTGCCAAGAAAGCACAGGAGAAGGTCGAACTCGACATCGAAGCCGTGACCGATCAGATACAGGCAGCCATTGACGATTACGAAGCCAAGCTGGAAGAGATCCAGGAGAAGTGGGACAAGATACTTGACCTGAACAAACAGGTCAAGATCACCGTCGCCAAGAAAGACATCTTTGTCGACGCCTTCGGCATTCTTTGGCAGCCCTATTACACCAACAGCATGGGCAAACTGGTAAAAGCTTTCTGATATACAACGATGCAAAACCGGGCGCATGATCTTTTCATGACGCCCGGTTTTGTTTGCTGAAACTCAATCAAGCACGATCATGTATACATATCTGCCGAATTTCAACAACACAGCGTCCGATAAGAGGAACAACGCGCTCAGACAGTTTATCCGCAAGAATAAGCTGAGCTTCCTGACGCATTTCACTCGGATGGACAATTTGAAATCCATCCTGCAATTCGGTATCCTGCCTGCATCGATCCTGCAAAGCAACAGGACCTTCAACTTTGTCCGGCGCAATGAAGTCGCCTTGCCTTCAGAGTGGGACAGCCTGGTATCCATGAACATTTCCTTCCCGGACTACAAGCTCTTCAATCAGCTCCAAAATCACCAGCCGAGTGACTGGGTGATTCTGCTGATTGACATCCACGTGCTTACAGATTTTCCCTGCTATTTCTTCCCCGGACGGGCTCTGGAAACCATCACGACAGCCCCCGCACCGCAGATAGTACTGCAGGACTATCAAAAAGCGTCGGATTTCAAAGCCCTGTTTTCCGACCGGGAAGATGTGAAAAGGAAGGATTTGGATATCCCGCCCTTTTATCCGACCGATCCAACCAGTGAAGTGCTCTCCTTTTTTCCAATCGCACCATCATATATCACTCAGGTTTTTTTTCACAGCGACTATAAATTCAACATGTGGGCTCTTTCCAACACGGAATTTGCGGTCACACAGGACCGAAACCGCTGGGCGACAGGCCTGCAATACTTTTCTCCCCGTTCGGATTACACTTACTGGAAATCCGGAAGAAATTCGAAAGTTTAACGCTCCTATTCAGGAATCTGATTGGCATTGTACGGTTTCTTCTAAGTTGGCAGTGCTTTTTTCAGGATAATCTGACTTCTATATGAAATCTGCCCTCTTTTTTCAATGAAAAAATGGAAACTATATAAAATGGGAAACGTTATAAATTATGTAGCGAAACAGTCACAAGAAAGGATATGTTTATAATGAAAAAAATGATAATCTTGCTCACAGCTCTGATCATGATGCTGATGACCCTTCCGGCCATGGCCGAATCGAAGATCAATGTTAATGGGACAGGTGAAATACGGGTCAGTGCCGATACCGCTGTTATCTCGCTGGGTGTCAATGCTCGGGATAAGGATGTGCTGAAAGCACAACAGAAAGTAAATGAATCCATTGCTTCCATCCGGACAACACTCACCGGGCAGGGCGTAAAAGAAGAGAACATTAACACTGAGTTTATTAACATTTATGTAACGTATGACTATCAAAACGGGGAGGAAGAATTCGCTGCTTATAACGCAAGTTCCACTCTGGCTATCAAGATTACAGATATGGAAAGCATCGGTTCCCTGATCGATGCAGCATTTGCCGCCGGAGCAAATACTTTGAACGGGATTTCTTTTTCCGCATCCGATACAGAAGAGGCAAAATCTGAAGCGCTGAAGAAAGCTGTCGAGGACGCAGCAAAGAAAGCTGATATTCTGGCACAAGCTTCCGAGCTGAAAATCAGCGGAATTGAATCCATCACAGAAAGCGGTGTTTACAGTTATGAAAACAACGTTGGCAATGTCTACGCAAAGAGCCTGGATGTTATGGATGCAGCGGCTGAAGCGGGCACGGTTGTGCAGGCGGAAAAATTGATTGTCAGTGCATCAGTAAGCATCACGTTCTCTGCTGAGTAAGGATCAATCACAACTCGTTCATTACTTTCTTGACCTTTCTGGAAAAATGTACTATACTCTACCTTGCCAGGGGAGCAATTGCTGAGAGTGCAGGAGACTGCAGACCCTTATACCTGATCCGGACAATACCGGCGTAGGAATGCAAAAACCGAAAGGTATTCTATCAGTAATATCGACACAATGAGGCTTCCGACAGCGGGAGCCTTTTTGCTTCTTCCGGGCACGATCTACAATTGAAGGAGAGATATAAAAATGGAAGCAAGTGTTGCAATTCAAAGTCTGCCGTCCGTGATGGATGATGATGAGCTGTGCCGGATCGTCGATGAAGTGATCGCTTATATCGCAAGCACAGGATACAAGTATTTTGTCGGGCCTTTCGAGACCACCATCGAAGGTCCTTATGATGAGCTGATGGATATCATCAAGGAATGCCAGCACATCGCCATCAAAGCAGGTGCTCCCGCAGTCGCCGCCTATGTTAAGATCAGCTATAAACCGGAAGGCGAGGTTCTTTCCATTGACAAGAAAATCGGAAAGTATCAGAAATAAACTGCTGCCGGTTGGAACTTTTTGCCTGATCCTGCTGATCTGGTGGCTGATCTCGTTTACGGGGCTGGTACCTTCGTACATGCTTCCGTCCCCGGCAGCAGTCGCACAGGCATTCATCAAGGATTTTCCCAACCTGCTTACCCATGCGGTCGTTTCCGTTCAGGAGGCAATTTACGGTCTCGTGATCGGGATCGTCCTGGCATTCCTGATCGCCACTGCCATGGACAGGTTTGAGACACTGGAAAAAGCCTTGATGCCGCTGCTGGTGGTCACGCAAACCATCCCGACCATCGCCATTGCCCCGCTGCTGGTGCTGTGGATGGGATTCGGTATGGCGCCGAAGATCACACTGGTAGTCGTCACGACTTTCTTTCCCATCGCGGTTGGCCTGCTGGACGGGTACAAAAGCGTGGACCCGGACGAGATCAATCTGATGCGGTCTATGAAGGCCACCCGTCTGCAGATATTCCGGCACGTAAAAATTCCCGAAGCACTGCCCTATTTCTTTTCAGGATTGAAAGTCGCAGCTTCCTACGCAGTCGTAGGTGCAGTGATCTCGGAGTGGCTGGGCGGTTTTGAAGGGCTGGGCGTCTACATGACACGTGTCCGCAAAGCCTACGCCTTCGACAAGATGTTCGCTGTCATCATCCTGATCATCATTGTCAGCCTTTTGCTGATGGCGCTGGTGAACATCATCAAAGTTCTGGTGATGCCTTGGGAGAGTGCGGAAAAACAGTGAATAATGAATAGTGAATAGTGAATAGTGAATAATTAAGGTGCCGCTTCGCGGCGTTAAGATTATAAGGAGGTAGTTATGAAGAAAATTGCATTATTTGGACTTGTTTTTATGATGTTCTTCAGTTTGTTCTGCTGTGCTTCGGCTGATGAACTTACGTCCATCACCTTCAGTTTGGACTGGACACCCAACACCAACCACACCGGTGTTTATGTCGCAAAGGCACTTGGATATTATGAAGAAGCCGGACTGGATGTACAGATCGTACAGCCTGCGGAAAACGGAGCACTGCTGATGTGCGCAGCCGGTCAGGCAGAATTTGCCGTGGACGCACAGGACACGATGGCACCCTCACTGGACCTGGAAGAACCGCTGGGTGTAACAGCAGTCGCAGCCATTCTCCAGCACAATACCTCCGGGATCATCTCCCGTAAAGGAGACGGAATCACTTCCGCAAAGGGCATGGAAGGCAAAGTCTACGCTACCTGGGATATCCCGACAGAATTGGAAATGATCCGTTACTGCATGGAACAGGAAGGGGGCGATTTCAATACCGTTAAACTGATCCCGAACAATATCACCGATGAACCATCCGCTCTTCGAGCCCACCAGGCAGACGCGGTCTGGATCTTCTATGGCTGGAGCGGCATCAACGCAGAAGTCAGCGGCTTTGATTTTGATTATTGGGATTTCCGCAGCATTTCCGATGAATTGGATTACTACACCCCGGTCATCATCGCTAATAATGTATTTTTGACCGAACATCCGGAAACCGCCAAAGCCTTCCTGTCAGCCACAGCAAAAGGATACGAATATGCAGTTGAACATCCGGTAGAAGCTGCGGAATTTCTGATCGCCGGGGACACAACCGGATCTCTGGAAGATGCCCGCGAGCTGGTTTACGCCAGCCAGAAATGGCTCGCTGATCAGTATGTTGCTGATGCACCTGCCTGGGGCATCATGAATGCAGAGCGTTGGAACGCCTTTTATCACTGGCTTTACAGCAACAAGCTTTCCATTCATGACTTGAGCGGTACCGGTTTCACAAACGATTACCTGCCGCAGGACTAAGATCTTGGAAATACTCAGGACCGAACATATCACTAAATCCTATTCCCGGGTCATTATCCGGGATATCAGCATTCATCTGGAGGAAGGTGAACTGGTCAGTCTGCTGGGAATCAGCGGTTCCGGAAAAACAACGCTGTTTCAGATCATTTCCGGTCTGGTACAGCCGGATTCCGGGACTGTGTTCCTTTCAGGCGATAATATCACCAGCGAACCGGGACACGTCAGCTACATGCTCCAGAAAGATCTGCTGCTCGCTCACAAAAAAGTAATCGACAACGTGACACTTCCGTTGGTTATCCGCGGTATGAAGAAAAAGGATGCCCGGGACCAGGCAGAGCCTTACTTCAGTCAATTCGGGCTGGAAGGAACACAGCAAATGTACCCGGCACAGCTTTCCGGAGGGATGCGGCAGCGTGCTGCATTGCTCCGGACATATTTGGGATCACATGGGGTCGCACTGCTGGATGAGCCTTTCTCTGCCCTGGACATGATCACCAAGGAACAGATGCACAGCTGGTATCAGGAGGTGATGAGCAAAATCAATCTCTCAACAATCCTCATCACCCATGACATTGATGAAGCGATCCTGCTTTCCGACCGTATCTACCTGCTTACAGGCAAACCCGGGGAGATCCATGATGAAATCATCATCACACAACCCCGTTCCGAACGCAGGAACTTCAACCTCACTCCGGAGTTTTTGATATATAAACAGCAGATAAAAGAGAACTTAAAAAATATATAAGAGATAAGATTTTATATTTCTTATCTCTTATCTCTTATCTTTCTAAATACCGCTCCGATCTCATCCTGATCTACCGTTACCGAAAACACTTTCTCATAACCTTCAAAACCGATATCCACAGAGGGAATATCATCACGGCAGACGATATAATAATCAACATCCGGGGTTTCTTCGTATGTCAAATCCAGATATTTACGCTGCTTTTCCGGCAACAATCCCCGGTTGATGCTGCCGGCCTGGGAATAGGCATGATTAACTTTCAGCATCCGTTCCGGATCAGATCGGGTGATATACTCCAACAGCTCACGGGAACTGATACTCCAGTAATCACCGGAAAATTCAGATACACGCTCCCGGGCCAGCGGTACAAAATAAACATATTCAAAGGGGTGATTCTTAACGATCCAGGCAGCATTATATAGCATCGAACACCCCAGCAGGCATCTAATAACAACCGGAACTACATGAATTTTCGCATAGTTCATACGGTGAAGCAGAAATACCGCAAAATACACGAAACATGGATAAGCAAAATAGCAATGCCGCCAGCCGTTATAAATTGTCACATGCGATATGATAATGAAGGTGACCGCTGCAAATCCGCTGATGAACATCATCAGATCCGTTAAATTGATGTCACGGAATTCAGCATGAAAAATATCCTGAATTGTATTTCGAAGATACAATAGTGCACCAACTACAGTCAAAGCCAGATAAACTGACGGAACCGTCAGAGCGATCCATACCGGGATGTATGTATAGGTATAAGCTGCATCCACCAGTACACCTTTGAAAAGGTTTCCATCCGATCCATGATTTGGATGACGCATATTGAACTGCAGTGTCTCAATAAGCGTGCTGAAAGGACTTTCCCAAAAATTCGGTGTGATCAGATAAAAAAAGACAAGCGTCAGAGAAAGAGTCAGCAGAAATTGTTTCCTGAACGCAGCTTTATGATTCTGCAGGCAATCGAAGCCCCAGAGAAAAATAAAAATGGCGATATAGATAATACCGTTGAAACGTGTGTTGATCGTCAGAGCCAATGCAAATGCAAGCAGCAAAGAATATTTTACATTCCGTTTTCGGAACCAAAGATTCATCAGATATGCGCAAATCACATACCATGCGACAAAGATAACATCTTTATTGTTGTAAAAGCTTTCGGCAAAGAAACGCGGCGAAAGGATCATCATCAGCATCCCCGCCAGACCGTACTTTCGGCTGCCGAAACGGTATGTAAGCAGCCTATAGAGACAAATCACCCCGAGGTAGTAATTCAAAAATGTATAAAAATGCCGCAGACCATAGAACCCGGAGGGTTCCATGGTGAAATGATTCGCAGCCTCAATGAGCACCAGCGGAAAATGCAGCGCAGTTCCGTAATACCGGTCCCGATATTCATGTAATTCGGGTAGATAGCCGAGCCAGGTTTCATTCGCATCACTGATGGGAATCTTCAGTTTGTGAATCACATATCTGTAATTCACTAATGCCGTCTGCCTTTCCATCCCTTCATCCGGACCGCAGCCGTAATCATCAAATAAAAAAAACCCGAGTACTGCATATACGATCAGCAATACCACGACTGCATATAGATAAATACGTTCATTTCTGATTGTTCTTTTATTGTCTATACGCATAATAATATTTTCTCATTCACTCATCGATTTTGTTAATTTCAGGATAAGCGCCATATCCCTTCCTGATCGCCCCTTCACGGCCTGCAAAACGGTAGAGAATACCGTTTGGTTCTTCCATCAGGATTTCCGGATCATCCAGGACTATAAAATTTTCTCCGGGACCAAAGCGGGCCAGAAGATCATACAGATCTTTTGGTCCAAGATAGGAATCATTCAGCGGATTGACATAAGCATAAACTGTATTGAAAGATTCTCGCTTATCAAATATCTTACGCGGCAACCCATATTCATCCGCATAGATCCACAATGGCGCGTTATCCTGCGCGGCTGTCACAAAATGGATGTTTCCGGCATTTCTCCCTTCACGTTCAAGAATCAGCTGCACAGCTTTCTCATCTGAGCCGATAAAACCATATACTTTTACAGCATCAGCAAACTGTGAAATACCTGCCGCCGCAACCAGCAATGCTATCATATACAGAGATACTTTCCGGAATCCCGTAATGAACTGCAAGCCGGCCCACCCGGAAGCGGTAAATGTAAAGAGGAACGGATGCAGGAACAACACAGTCCTCGGCCAAAGGTTTGGACGCTGAAATGAAATCAGTAATGCCATCCACAAAACCAACGCAGCACCGTATGAGATATGTTCATCAGAGTTTTTCAGGAAAATACATGGCGAAGCAATCAAACCGGCTGCAATGAACCAAATCACGATTTTCGGAAGTGTACCGGTAAAAACCTGAACACTGTCCGTCAGACGTGACAGCAGTGTTTCTCCATAAGTTGAAGCTTCGGTCCCTCCGATATAAATGTTTCCGAAAAAGCTATCCAAGCCTGAATAACGGAAAAGCGGTACATACAACAGAAGACTTAAAAGGGAAACGCATACGCCCATGAAAAGCAGATATTTCAAAAGCTGCCAGCGGCTGCGGAAAGCACTGTTTTCCGGTTTGAAAAACACCACATTGAAAAACAACCAGATACAAATGCCGCCAAAAGGATAAAGTGCGATCGGCAGCGTGAAAAAGTTCAGTCCGGAAAGAATGATCAGCAGTAACCAGGCAAAAATGTTTTGCTTCCGCTTCCCGTAAACTGCCAGACCTGCTGTCAGTACGGAAAGAAATGCCTGTATCTCGTACCCCCGGGCATTCACGGAATAGGAAATCAGATAGGGAGCAAAAGCCGTCAACCCGGCAGCAGTTAATGCGATAACCGAATTGTTTTTGTACATCTGTTTACAAAAGAGCCACACGGCGGCTATCAGCAGACAGCCGCTGCAAAAAACCGGCAGCCGCAGTAAAGCCGGACTTTTCCCGAGTGTATGATAGACAAGATTGATCAGGAAAGAATGAAATACGTGGTTATTCGGCAAATGGTAATCACTGATGGCGAACATGATATCACTGCGTGCCCACATGGCCATGGAATAAGCTTCATCATGCTCCAACGGCCTTGAAAGCTGCAGCAGTCTTACAACTGTCCCGGCAGCGAAGAGGAAAAGGAACATCCAACTCTCTTTGCTCCGAAAGTCAAACGCATTTTTCAAATCCAGAACAAAAGGCTTGATATCATGAATACACCTGCCTGGCAGCCTGACCAGTGAGTGAAAGAACCGGTATCTGCTCTCTGAGGAAAAGACCTGCCACAACACCAGGCCTGTAAATAATAAACATAGAAATGCTAACCCTATACGCAAATTACTGACAAACGATGGCGTAAAGCGTTCCAAATTTCCATCGGAAGCTAGACGATCTCCTGCAGATTTCCATACCGAAAATGGGCATATAGCCAATACCAGACACCCCAATGCGAAAAATATCAAAACATAGTCGATTGTTTTAAATTTATTTCTACTCTTCATTCTTCATTCATAATTCTTCATTTGTGATCAGAGCCATGGTGAAAAGGCATAGCGCAGTTTTTCAAAATACAGCGGGGCTATGCGCCGGAACCAATCTTCCTCACCGGTCAGGGCAAGACAAAAGGAAATTCCGACGCTCAAAATCCCGCAAAATAATATGATAAATTCGCCTGCTTTTGACCATTTCACCGCTTCAAAACTTTGGCGGAGACAGAAAAGTGTGAACAGAGCCGGCAGAGCAGCAAGGAACAGGTAATCTGTCAGATAACGGTTCGTTATTGCAAAGGCAGATGCCGTAATACAGATACCCGATGCACTGATCAAACATCCCGTCCCCAGCGAAAATAGATAATCAGCTCGTTTTTTCATATCCTTTCTGACTACAGGAAAGAGCAGCAGAAAAGCCATGATTGGATAAGCAAATACCCCAATGAGCTTATCCGTGTTCAGAATCACTCCGTTATACGTCAGTTCCGGACGCTGCGGATGGAGAAACGGAAATTCCATGTCAAAGTGCGGCAGCGTAAACAAAGAAGCCATGACGCTGAGCACCCGTCCCCAGGGTCCGAGCAGCGGATATCCTGTGGCACGGTTTTCTGTCGTCAGCTGATATGTGATCCCAAACTCAAAAGGATCATCAAAGCGTTCATAATTATACTTCATCAGCGCCGCTCCAACCAGCAGGCAGGGAAGGATAAAAAGGAGCATATCCCGAGCTCTGTCTTTTCCATTGTCAGATTTCAGCACAAAATACCCCAGCGTGAGCACAGGGATAAAAACAAAGCACATCGTAGGACGGCATCCTACTGCCATTGAGCTGCATATGCCTGAAAGGAAAAAACAAAATGGTCTTCGGCGGCAGTCTTCAGCAGCTGAAAGCATGAAAAGCAAGCCCCATACTGCAAAGCAGATGCCCGAAGAAATTGCCAGTTCATAGACCAGTGTCCTCCGAAGGATCCAGGTAAGGTTTAATGAAGTGAACAGGATCAGCAGACCCATCCAGTACAAGGCAAAGGATATTTCCGGAAAGCAGCGTTTGATGATTTTGGAATAGATCCCGTAAAGTCCGATAAGAAAAAGGATACAGAATCCGAGAATCGGATAATCCAGATCAAGATAATTTCCTGTCAGCAGTTTATAAGGAAGCAGCACGGTTACCGCAGGAATTACACCGAAATAGACATAATACTTTCCCTGATAGTAGGCTGTATCCCAAAGATAGTCGTATTTGCGCTCTTCGCGCAGCCGCATATCATAAGGATCCCCGTCTTTTTCGAGATACTGATGCGGTATTTCCAGCAGCGCATAACGTCGGGACAAGAGCGCATCCACGAGTTTGTCATATTGTGCATAATTCTCGGTCAATGCTGCTTTTTGTTCCCTGATCGACAGGTCTGAATCGGAGTAAGAGCTGAAAACGGTCCAGATGAAAAACAGTGTCACCGCTGTAATCAAAACGAAGACAGAGGTCATTTGAAGAAAACTGTGAAAATCCAGCGGAAGTTCCCAGAGCGGAGAACCGGGGAAAAAGGCTGAAATCAAAAAAATGAGAAGAAAACACAGAAGGAATCTGACCGGATCGACTTCCAGCGATACGACAGAATTGAGCGTGACTTGTGAGAGTGTTACGCCATCACCCCAGACATCTTTTCCATCAGATGCGGCCATCGAAAGGATATAAGTCGGACCAACTGTGTAAAGAGGGATCGTGTAGGAGCGGGGAATTTCAGGGATAAACTGATGCTCCCCGATGGATTCTTCCCGGCGATGAGACCGGTCATCAAACTTTATCTCGACTTTTTTCAGAGGGTTTTCTTTCCCGAATTCCACGTGAAGGTTTCTGACTTTAATATGGTTTGCATATACGAAAAACTCAGGATTTTCCTCTCGATAAGGGATGAACTTCCAGGCTGCCCGGTTGAAATACATACCCGCACAATAAATGTTTTCGCCGAGATAGGTTTTACGAGGAGCATTTGCACCGATCAACTCAAAATGGCGGAAATTGAAATATCCGATCTCAAGAATCATCGCACCGCAAAACGCGATCAGAAAAGAACGGACGAGCCAGCGCAGAATCGTTTTACGTTGTCTTTTACGTTCACAGATCATCAGGGCCAGGGCATAAAACAGCCCGCCGGAAAGGGAAGCAATCCCAAATACCTTCAGTGTTGCCCGTCCCGGTGCGTGGGTATGATAATAAAAAGTCGGACGTCCGGCTTTTATAATGCAATCTACCAGGACCGACGCAGTCAGAGAAATAATGATGCCGATAAACAGGAGCAGGAAATTTTTCCGTCTTCCCTGCTTTTCCGTTAAAAAATACTGCGTGCCGCACACAGCCGCAGCAGATGTAATCACCGAAAGCAAAAGAAGAAGAAAAATTTGCATAATACGTTGTTTACCCGTTTGATTGATCAGTGGTATTCCAGGTATCGCCTCATCACCGGACGGATCGGCGGGGAAATCAGCTCCAGGTCGATCTCCTCCGGAGCAAAGAAACGCAGCTCTTCCATTTCCGCCTCCTGCCTTCTGGGAACCCCGTGATACTTCCGACACAGATAGACAATTTCAATGTTTGAAACCTCATCCCCGTTTGGATATATATAATGGACCTCAGGGCCGGAATTGATATAAAAGAATTCAAGCTCTTCTGCAATTAAGCCCATCTCCTCAAAGAGCTCCCGTTTTGCACAATCTTCCACTTTTTCATCGATCTCGATCGAACCGCCGGAATAGCCCCATTTGTGGTTATCTGTCCGTCTGCCAAGCAGCAGCTTACCCTGCTCATTGATAACGATGATGCTGGCGGCACACTGCATAATTGTACGATGCCCGACCAGTTTCCGCAAGTCCTGAATATAGTCACTCATAATTGCTCTCGTTATAACGTCAACAAAAAATCTTCAACTGTCTGAATCGAACGTTTTTGATCGAATGTTTTGGCCCGCTCCAGAGCTCTTGCTTGATACATTTCCCGATATGAGGTATTCGTCAAAAAAAGGCGAACTGCCTGATACAAAGCTGCATCATCGTTTTTCGTTACAACACCATATTCGTTCTTTTCCCCCAGAATCTCCTTCATTCCCCCGACAGCCACCGCACAGACCGGCGTACCGCACAAGAGAGATTCTACAACAGCGGTAGAAAACCCTTCCCGCTCGCTGGCGTTTACATACAAATCACAGCAGGAAATCACCGCATAGGGATTATCCAAATATCCGGTGAAGGTCACGAAATCAGCAATTCCCAGAGCGGAAGCCTTTTGTTTAAGCTCCTCTCGCTGCGGACCATCGCCGATCACATAAAAATGTGCAGGGATGTTCTCATCATGCAATTTTTTTTGGATATTCAGCATACGTTCCCAGCCCTTCAGCGGGATCAATTTTCCCATTCCGCACCAGTTCAGAAGTTTCGAATTCATTCTTACAGAATGTGGGTCTTCTCGTGACATCTGACGGATGCGTTCACTGTCATAGATGTTGTAGAGGAGCTTCTCAGATTTTTGCGGAATGAAATAATTATGAAAAGCTTTCCGTACATCTTTTGAGACAAAAACCACAGCATTTGCCCGGTTATAACAGGCAGCCGCTTCAGGATGGTTCCGGAAACCTTCGATAAATTTTTTTTCATTTAATATCGGCGTATGGATCCAGCTGACCGTCTTCTGGCCGTTTTCCGGACAGCCGCCTACCACCCGGGCACAGGGACCTTCCAGAAATGAGATGACGATGTCAAAGGAATCCGGTATGATTTGGCGCCAGAGCTGCTGTGGTGTCCACAGCTTCATCCAATGGGAATTCGCCGGGATATCTCGTTTGATCCAGGAGGAATAGTGCACATCGGGAGAAAGATTCTTTCGATTAGGCCCCCAGTCAAAGAGTACCCGCAGAGAAACATCAAATTTCTCCCGGTCGAGCCCATTCACCAGATTCACCAGCACTTTTTCCGCACCGCCCGGTCCAAGGTCATGGATCAAAAAGAGCACATGCCTTTTCATGATTACCTTCCTCTCAGGCGCAGCCGATGCAGAGCCGTCGCGAGCCAACGCGGTATTAAACCCATGATCAGCGGATAGAGTGCATAAATCGACATCCAGGTCGGCAGATGCAGGGACTTGACCGCCAGAATACGGACCCGCGCTTCGTTGATGCGGTATTTCCATTTTCTGCGGTTGGCAGCATTTCGGTCATCCCGCATCTGATACAACGGTTCATGGATATTTCCTCCGCGATACTCCATTGCATACATCCGCACCCAAAGCTCATAATCCTCAACCCGGGCATACTCATCCGCTTCGGAATATCCTCCGACAGCTGTCAGTGCATCTTTGCGCACCATAGAGGCTGCATGACAAAAAGGAACACCATGCACCAAATCTTTCGGCTCCGGCTCAGTGGGATAAGACCGCAGTCCCCATACGCCGTTCACATCAAAACACTGCATATCCGTGCTGACGATGCACTTCTCTGAATGGGTCTTCAGGTAGGAGAGTTCTTTTTCAAAGCGTTCCGGGGAGCAGCGGTCATCCCCATCCATACGGGCAATGTATTTTCCCCGGGCAGCATCCAGACAGCGATTCAGCGAAGCAGCGAGGCCGCGATTTCGATCATTTTGGATTAAGATAAATTTTTGGGGAAAGCGTGCCTGCCAGCGCCGGATCACATCAGCAGTTCCATCGGTTGAACCGTCATCGCAGAGAATGCACTCCCAGCGTGTTTCTGTCTGGGCAGCGATAGACCCCAGACTTTCATCCAGGGTGTGCTCGCAATTGAGCACTCCCATAATAATGCTGATGACGGGACACTCTTCATTCATCATTCTTATATATCCGACATATTTATTGTGTATTTCACATGTGTCATGGAGACGGTTCCTTCCGGCACCATTCGGTGCCTCCAGGCAACCGGCCCCGTGACACCTCATTGCCGCAGAATATCAACGATCCGCTCCGAGGCATGTCCGTCGCCAAATGGATTTACCGCTTTACTCATGGCATCATATGCAGTCTGATCAGTCAACAGGGTCTTGCAAGCCTGATAGATCACTTCTTCATCCGTTCCTACCAGTTTCAGTGTTCCGGCCGTAACACCTTCAGGCCTTTCAGTTGTATCCCGCATCACCAGAACCGGCTTTCCAAGTGAGGGGGCCTCTTCCTGGATCCCGCCGCTGTCAGTCAGGACAAGCTCGGAATGGGAAATAAAATTATGAAAATCCAGAACATCCAGCGGTTCGATCAGATGGATCCGCTCACAGCTGCCAAGTTCCGCTCTCGCTGTCTCACGCACAACGGGATTCATGTGGATCGGGTAGATCACTTTCGTATCCGGGAAATCCTCCACAATACGGCGGACTGCCCGGAACATGCGGTGCAGCGGTTCACCGAGGTTTTCCCGGCGATGGGCAGTCATCAGCAGCAGACGGGAATCAGAGGCCCAGTCCAGCTCCGGATGGGTATAATTTTCCCGAATGGTGGTTTTCAACGCATCGATCACCGTGTTGCCGGTAACGAAAATCTTATCGTCAGAGATTCCTTCAGACAGCAGGTGATTCCGGGCAGTTGTTGTCGGAGCAAAATTATAACGAGTCACGATGCTGACCGCCCGGCGATTGAACTCTTCCGGATAGGGAGCATAGATATCATAAGTACGAAGACCCGCTTCAACATGTCCAACCGGAATCTGCAGATAAAAACATGCCAGCGCAGTTGCAAAGGTGGTAGAGGTATCTCCATGCACCAGCACCACATCCGGATGTTCCTGTTCCAGCACCGGTTTGATCCGTTCCAGAATCATAGTGGTGATGTCAAATAGCGTCTGGCGTTCGTGCATCACCTTCAGGTCATAATCTGCTTTCACCTGAAATACATCAAGAACCTGATCCAGCATCTCCCTGTGCTGACCGGTAACACAGACCTTCGTATCAAGATCACTGTGCTTCCTCAGTTCCAGCACCACCGGACACATTTTGATTGCTTCCGGACGTGTGCCGAAAATGACCAGGACTCTTTTCATAATTTATAAGTGCCTTCCAACGGGATAACATTTCGGGTATCCAAAACAACCTTTCCTGTCAGAAGTTCCGGTTTGTTTTTGATTTCACTGTGCCCGACCATAACCACAACAAGTTCAGCCTTTTCGAGGAATTCTGCCATGTCATGGATCTGATTCTCTACAATATCCGTACTGATAAAGGGATCATAAACCACGGGCATTTGCGCTTCTTTGTTATGCCGGATCACATCCAAAAGCTGAAGCGTCGGACTTTCCCGGGTATCATCCACATCTTCCTTGTAGGTAAGCCCGTACAATCCGACCTTTGAAAAATCATTGATACCCTTTTCCTGCATAATTTCCTGGATCCGCGTGTAAACATAATCAGGCATGGAGTCATTCACATTGCGGGCAGAGTGGATCAGCGGGGTAAGATTCGGAAAATCTCCGACGAGGAACCAGGGATCAACGGAAATGCAGTGGCCACCGACGCCCGGTCCGGGAGTGAGAATATCCACCCGTGGATGTCTGTTTGCTATACGAATAACCTCATAAACATCCATTCCGGCTTCGTGGCAGATTTTCGTCAGCTCATTGGCAAATGCAATGTTGATATCTCGGTAAGTGTTTTCGACTACCTTGCTCATTTCTGCGGTACGGATATCTGTGAGGACGATTTCTCCCTGACAGAAGGACGCATAAAGTGATTTGACGGTCTCCGCAGTATCCGGATCATCCGCGCCAATTGTGCGCGAATTATGCACCAGTTCCTGCAGCATGTTGCCGGGAATGATACGTTCCGGGGCATGAGCCAGATGTATGTTCCGTTCCCCGATAAGCGGGCGGACGCAGTGATCGATCGTTCCCGGCGAGATCGTTGATTCTACTACCAGGATCGCACCGTCATTGCAAGTCTCAAGCACAGACTTGCAGGCGGCAATGACATATTTAGGATCGATCTTGCGGGATTTTTTCAGGTAGGGTGTCGGAACTGAAACGATATAGATATCAGCTTTCTGATATCGGTCAGAGAAGCGAATGCCTTTTTTCACAGCCTCAGCAAAGAGTTCCGAAAGTCCTTTTTCTTCAAAAACCTTCCCGGTTGTCTGCAGCTGATTTACCAGCTTTTTATTATAATCGGTGCCGATGACGTTTACACCGTGAGAAGCCATCATCAAAGCTGTCGGCAAACCGATATATCCCATTCCAATTACATTTACAAGCATAAATCAATCCCGTTTCTTCGTAAATTTCACCTCTATTGAGTATAACGCTTTTTTGTAAAGGAATCAGGTTAAGATTATACTCACTATGAAAAGAAGGCGGCTATGCCGCCTTCTTTTCATAGTGCAAAATATTGTTTTACCCTTTCAAACCGCCTCTTGCAACACCGTTGACGATGTACTTGCGGGCGAAAAGGAAAAGGATGAGCATCGGCAGAACGACGATAGTGGCAGCGGCCATCATCACTTCATTTCTGGCACCGCCTTCGGTCACAAAGTTATACAGACCGAAGGGCAAGGTGCGGACAGTAGCGGAGCTGGTCGCGAGCATCGGCCAGAGAAAGCTGTTCCAGCTGGCAATGGCATTCAGAAGAATGATTGTCACCAGAGAAGGCTTCGCAATCGGCACCATCACGCGCCACAGATATTTCCAGTCAGAACATCCATCCACCCGTGCAGCCTGATAGAGGCTGTCCGGCACCGTATCGAAGAAGTTCTTCAGGATATAGGTAT
>CAYWGX010000049.1:0-16713 GCA_964457635.1 uncultured Leptolinea sp. | reverse complement strand
ACGGGGCTGGCCACAGCCCCCATACCCCCGCTGAATAGTTTTTAGAGGTTCCCTTTATTTTAAAATCGGGTCATGGGTGTGCAGGTAAATCGGTGAGAGGGAGGAAACCTGAGGGTACTCGCCCTTTTCAAAGATTTTCCAGGCTGCTTCTGCCAGATATCCCGCCCGGCGCAGGCTGGCAGCCGGTGCGGACATTTTGATGTTTTTGTTTTTGCGGAAAACACTGCGCACATCTGCATCAAACTCTCCGGTCAGGACGGTCGGGACCGTGATGGCCTCGCTCAGGCTTTCAGCGGTATAGATTTCGATCTTTCCGTCACTGCACCAGCGGCCTCGCTTGATCTCATAAAAGGAAGCGGCCAGTTTTCCCCGTCCAGCCTGGAGAAATGCGCAGAGCGGCATATCAGCGGCCGGCTGCTGGTTGGCGGTGATATCCAGGGTCGGAACACCGATGACCGGGATCCCCAGCCCCAGGGAGATCCCTTTGGCGAAAGAAAGTCCGACGCGCAGGCTGGTGAATGAGCCGGGCCCAAGGGCCACAGCAATGGCTTTGAGTTTTTTCTTTTCGATTTCGAGGTTCGTGAGCATCTCGTCTACTGCCGGGGCCAGGGAAACCGTGTGGCGGTTCGGACTGGTCCAGCAGTTCTCTGCCAAAACTTCGGTGCCGTTGTAAACGGCGATGCCCAGACGGGCGGTTGAGGTGTCAATTGCAAGGATCATATTCTATTTGTCAAACTCCAAAACATAATCGGCGGAATTCCGCGGTCAGTGCGGTATAGCGTTTCCCGACAGGCTGCAGGGTGAAGCTGCGCATATCATCGGAAATATATTTCATATGGATCCAGAGGCGGTCTTTCGGCAAAATGGCTTCGATCTGTTCTGCCCATTCGATCAGCATCGGTCCTTTTTGCAGCATGCGCTCAAAATCAAGTTCTTCCGCTTCCCAGATGCTGCCGATGCGGTAGGCATCCATGTGAAAAAGCACGCTGTTATCGGAACGGTAATATTCGTTGACCAGTACAAATGTCGGGCTGGTTACCGGATCCGGAGAGCCCCAGCCTTTTGCGACACCGCTGATGAGTGTGGTTTTGCCGGCCCCCAGGTCACCGCTGAGTCCCACAAGGTCACCGGGTTTCAGCAGGCTTCCCAGCCGCATTCCGAAACGGCGGGTCTGGTCTGCGCTGCGGCTGAAACATTCGACAGTATTTGAATCCAGAATCGGCATATTCTCTGCACCTTAAGCTATTTTTAACAGTTCGGAAGATTTTGAGCGGGTGGCCTGATCGGTTCTCCCTTGATGCGCCGGGAAAGATCTCTGCGGGATAAAAAGACTTTGTGCCCGCAGGTCAGGCATTCCAGACCGATATCCGCGCCGATGCGGACGACGAGCCACTCATGTCCCCCGCAGGGATGTGGTTTGCGCAGGATCACGCGGTCATTTACTTCAATATTTTCCATCTTTACTATTATAAAGCAATTTGCTTTTGAGCCGGGATTATTTCAGAAATCAAGGGAACCGGAAAACCATTGTAATAAAAAAAGGATATTTTTGTAAAAAATCTAAGGTATTTCTAAGGTTGAACTGATAAAATAAGAATTGGAGAGGGAGATTGGTTTGCATTGTGCGAATTTGTTTTCCCTGAGTTTTCCCCTGATTTCGCATAGTCTTGCAGTAAATCTCCCTTTCTTAATAGGAAAATGAATTGTCCCGGTAACGGTTCCTTCCGATTCAACAAAGAGTCGGCAGTGATCGTTGTTTGTGTTTATTCAAACATGTGCGGAGAGAAAAAGCTCTGCCCGGACAGTTCAGTCCGGCGAATGGAGACGGAATGCGGAAATCGAAAAGAAATTTTTTTCTCGCAGTGCTGGCAGCAGTGATGATACTGTGCGGCTGTGCCGGGAAAAAGAGTGAGACAATTCAGGAAATTCAGACGCTGCCTGCTTCGAAGGGCACTGTCAGGAATGTGGTGACCTTTGTCGGAAATGTCACTTCGGGACAGTCCGCTTCATTGACCTGGAAAACCGGCGGTGTGATCGAGAAGGTGAATGTAAAGCTGGGTGATACGGTCATGGAAGGCCAGATCCTCGCTGAATTGGCAGTGGATTCGCTCTCTGCAAGAGTGATCAATGCTGAGATCCCGTTTATCAATGCGCTGGAGGAGCTGGAGGAAGTCCTGGATTCGGAAACTGCCAAAGCCCAGGCTTATAAAGACCTGAAGGATAAAGAAGCTGCTCTGGAGAAAGCAGAAAAATATCAGGAAAGCCTGAAATATCCGCATGCCACCATCGGCGATATCAAATATTGGTCGGAACAGGTGGATTATTACAAAAAGACCTATGATGATGCCAAAGCATCTTTTGATGATGCGGCAAGCTGGCGGAACAGTCCCAGTGAATCGGATTTCAATCTCTATGAAGCCCGCAGGAAAGCCATGCTCACTGCGCTGAATAATTATGCGGAAGCCTATAACAATTATCTATACTACAGTGGGCATGCGACGGAAAACGAGATGGATCAGGCCGCTGCGGACATCGACAAAGCCCAGGCGGAATATGAGAAGGCACTGAAAAATTTCCGTACCTATGAGTCCTATCCCCGGGAAAAGGATCTGGCGGCTGCACAGCTGAAGCTCAACAATGCTCAGGATACCTATAATCAGCGGAACATCGTTTCCACCGTGAACGGTGTGGTCACCGGGATCAGTGCACGGGAAGGTGATTATGTGACGCAGGGGGCGGCAGCCTTTCGCCTGGATAATATCGAGCATTTGTATATCCCCATGGACGTCTCCGAAATTGACATTGACCGTATCCACGACGGAATGCGTGCATTGGTCGTGCTGGATGCCAACACGGAGAAAACCTATGAAGGCGTGGTCAGGAATGTATCGGCGTATGGGACAACTTCCGGCAGCCGAGTGACTTTCGAAACCATGGTTGAGATCCTTGAGCCGGATGAAAAAGTGAAGATCGGGATGACAGCGGAAGTGAACCTGGTGGCGGCTGAGGCTGAAGATGTGCTGATCGTCCCCGTGAATGCGGTTTTTAAGGAAAACGGCGTATCCTATGTGGCGGTCTCCAACAGTTCCGGAATCAATGACATCCCTGTTACCATCGGCCTGACCTCGGATACAGTCGCGGAGATTACCGGCGGATATCTGAGAGAAGGAGATGAAGTGATCGTGCCTTCTGTAGATAACAGTATTCTCAGGGATATGGGATTGAATTCAAACAATGCAGAAATGAAGAGTGAGGGATAAGGGATGGATCAAAAAGTAAAGAAACCGAAACGGAAAATCGGGAAAAAGGCGCTGGTAACGATCATCATTCTGCTTGTGATCCTGCTGGGGATCCTTGGATATGGATATTATTACTATGTTACCACCACAAAGCAGATCCAGGCAAAGCAAAACGAAGCGGCCGAACTGGAGCCGGATACCGCAAAAGTGGAGCGGGGCGACCTGACCAATACGCTGGATGACATATCCGGGACGGTGCGCTCCAATCAGTCGGTTTATCTTTATTGGCAGACATCCGGGACGGTTTCCGAAGTCAATGTGGAAGTCGGCGACAAAGTGAAAAAAGGTGATGTACTGGCCGAACTGGACCGTTCCACCATTGATTCCTCCATCATTGATGCTGAGGTAACCAAAGAAAAAGCGGAAGAAAGCCTGGAACGGCTCTATACCTCCACATTAGCACTCGAACAGGCCCGGACGAAAATGGTCCAGGCAAAAAAATCCGTCGAGGATGCACAGAAGGCATTGAATGCGCTGGGTATCGTCCGGGAAGATGAAATTGAGCTGGGTGTGAAATATGATGATTATCAGCGGGCGATCCAATCCTACAATGAGGCGAAAGATTATTTTGACTCGGTGAAAATGCTGGATCTGGACAACGTGGACCGCATTAGAGCCCAGTCCCGGCTGGAAAGCGCAAAGAGCCGGATGGATTCCGCAAAAGCGCAGTATAACTGGTACAACGGTGAAACCGAAGAGATCGATGTACAAAAGGCGGATGCGGCACTGAAGCTGGCAAAGGCCCAGTTGGATGATGCTGTCCGGGCTTATAACCGTATTAAAGATGGGCCGACAGACAACCAGGTTCGGACGATACAGGCGCAGATCGACGCAGCGGCAGCTACCGTCAATACAGCAAAGATCATTGCCCCCATCGATGGGACGGTGGCGCAGGTGGAAGCCAAGCCTTTTGATGTGATCGCCTATGAATCAACCTCCACGGCACGCAACATTCTTGCCGTTCGTATCGATGACCTGACTTCACACTATATTGATATCTCTGTCACGGAGCTGGAGGTAAATAATATTTCCATCGGGCAGGATGTGAGCATCACCTTCGATGCCATTCCGCTGCGGGAATACACCGGCACTATCGTCAACATTTCCAATGCCGGGACCGTCAGCAATCTGCAGGTCAATTATTCCCTTACCGTGAAGATGGATGAAGTGGATGACAGCATTAAATCCGGCATGATGGCGGATGTTGCCATCGTTACCGAACAGGCGAGGGATGTTCTCTATGTTCCGCAGCAGGCACTGACTTTTGCGGAAGACGGGCTGACCCGTATCGTTCAGAAACGCATGGCAGACGGTTCTTATATCGATGTCCCTGTACAGGTTGGGCTGCGATCCGGCTCCGATGTACAGGTCACTTCCGATCAGCTCAAGGAAGGAGATGAAGTGAAGCTGACCAAGGTCACCTCTATGATGGGAAACAATAATAATAGCATTTTCGGATTCAGCATCAACGGTATGGGCGGTGCCCCGGGCGGCGCTATGGGTGGCGGAGCACCGGGCGGCGGTCCCGGCGGCGGTGGAGGAGGCCGAAGGCCTCCTCAGTGAGGAATGAGGAGTGAGGAGTGAAATGTCAGATATCGGCGTTATACACACAGAACATATAAAAAAATACTACGTCATGGGCGATATCGAGGTTCGGGCGCTGAATGATATCACATTGGATATCTACAAGGGTGAGCTGACCGCCATCATGGGCCCCTCCGGTTCCGGAAAATCCACCCTGATGAGTATTCTCGGCTGTCTGGACCGTCCGACCGGCGGCATCTATAAGCTGGGCGGGGAATTGGTCTCCGAGATGAATGATTCTCAGCTGGCAGATGTCCGCAACCGCAAGATCGGTTTTGTCTTTCAGAGCTTTAACCTGCTGCCGCGTTCTTCCGCGCTGGAGAATGTTCTGCTGCCTACGCTTTATTCGAAAAATAAAGCCAATGCAAAACAGCGGGCCATCAATGCGCTGGAGATGGTGGGCCTTGGGTCACGTATCAATCACAAACCAAAGGAGATGTCCGGCGGGCAGCAGCAGCGCGTGGCTATTGCCCGTGCGCTCATCAATGATCCGGAAATCATCATGGCGGATGAACCCACCGGGAACCTGGACAGCAAGTCCGGGAAAGAAATCATGGAGCTGCTGATCCGTCTCAACAAGGAACAGGGGAAGACCATTATCCTGGTTACCCATGACCCGAAGATCGGCAAACAGGTCCCGCGGGTTATTTCCGTATTTGACGGCATGCTCGGTTCGGAAGAAGAGCAGAAAGAGCTGAAACGCTGGACGGATGTGAATTACTCGAAACTGGATGGCCTTGCAGGAGAGAAAGCCGCACTGGGAGATGATGCGGAAAGTCAGAAACCGGAAATCGGCAAGCAGAAATCGGAAAACGAAAATCGGAAATCGGAACCTGATACGCCGGAAGCTCCAAAACAGGAATCAGAAGTGATCAATCAGGTGCCTGAGGAACCCGTAACAGCAAATCAGGATTCGGCAGCTGAAGATGCAAAACCGGAACCGGCTGCATCTGCTGAACCGACTGAACCTGCTGAGAAAAAAAGAACGGGGAGAAAAAGGGTCAAAAAGTCAGATTTGGAAAAGGAGGATGAGGCATGAACATCACAACGCTCATCAAAGAAGCGATGAATTCCATCACCTCCAATAAGGTCCGCTCATTTCTGACCATGCTGGGTATTTTTATCGGCGTCGGTGCGGTGATTGCCATGATGTCGATCGGGCAGGGTGCTCAGAATTCTATCACGAATTCGCTGAGCGCTCTCGGAACGCAGACGCTTTATCTCTCTCCCGGCAACTTCACGGAAAACGTCCGCAATGCGAAGGACCTGACCAATGATGATGTGACTGCACTTTCCCGGCTGGACTGTGTGGATATCGCTGCTCCGGTCGTTTCGCAGAGCTATACGCTATCACAAAGCAACGGCAATACGGTCAACGCAACGGTGACCGGTGTGGTTCCCGGTTACCTGACGGTGGGAAATTATGCTGTTTCACAGGGATCCTTTATTTCACAGGAAAACCTTGATGGCAAGGAAATGGTCGCCGTGATCGGTACGGAGATCAACAAATCCCTGTTCGGCTCTGCTAATTACAGCTCGGTCGGGGAAACCATCCGCATCATGGGACAGCCCTATCGTGTGATCGGGATCCTTGAGGAAAAAGGCAGCTCCTCCCTTGGCGTATCCCAGGACCGGAATGTTTTTATCCCGATCACGACGGCTCAGTCCCGTCTGATGACACGGCAGAAAAACAGCGTCAGTCAGGTGACGATCCTGGTGAAAACCACCTATACGCTGGACGAGGCCCAGAAGGCTATTGAGAATCTGATGAAGGAGCGGCATGATATCTTCGAAGGGAATCCGAACGACTTCACGATCATGAATGTGCAGGAGATCCTGAACGCCGTCGGTGACATCATGGGGACCTTCACGCTGTTTCTCGGCGGTGTGGCAGCCATCTCACTGCTGGTCGGCGGCATCGGTATTATGAACATCATGCTGGTGACGGTCACAGAAAGAACGAGAGAGATCGGCCTGCGGAAGGCGCTGGGCGCGAAAAAGGGTGACATCCTGGCGCAGTTCCTGGTGGAATCTTCCGTGCTCTCTCTGGTCGGAGGTGTTCTGGGCATCATCTTTGGGCTGCTTCTGGCCTATGGCATCGCCAGGATCGCTGCCATGACCGGGACGGAGCTGGCTGTTTCTGTCAATCCGGGGATCGTTTTGGGAGCAACCCTGTTTTCGATTGGGGTCGGTCTGTTCTTCGGCGTTTATCCCGCCAACAAGGCTGCCAACCTGGAGCCGGTGATCGCACTGCGTTCCGAATAATTGTCAGAAAATAGGATATAGGATATCGGATATAGGATGTTTGGGTTTCAGTATTGAGAAATGTGAATTCGAAAAATATGTATGCAGCTGCTTTTGGATTTTTTTATGAGAATCAATAACAAAACGGGAATCAAAAATAACATAAGGACAGGACTGATCCGCGGGCTGTCTGTAGTGCTGGCGCTGAGCGCGGCATCCTGTTCCCTGACCCCCGCATCATTGATCCCCGGTCAGGGACAAAATAATGCGGTACTTCAGGCACAGGAGCTTCTGATCCCCGTCACCCGCGGGTCGATTGCATCTGAACTGAGCTTTGTTGGCAATCTGCAGTACAATCAGTCGGCAGAAATGACCTGGAAAACCGCCGGAGTGATCGATAAAGTCCACGTTCAGCTGGGAGATCAGGTCAAAAAGGGTGATATCCTGGCAGAGCTGGCAGCGGATTCGCTGAATGCTTCCGTGATCCTTGCTGAAAAGACCATGATCGAGCAGCAGGAAAAGCTGGAAGATGTGAAGGATTCCGCCTCCAATAAAATGCAGGCTTATGTGACGCTGAATCAAAAGGAAAAGGCGCTGATCCAGGCAAAACTGGACCAGGAAGCGCTGTATTATCCGCGGGCTACCCGGGAAGAAATGGAAAGAGCCTGGGACAGTTTTGCGCTTGCAAACCTGAATTTCAATTATGCCAAGCAGGATTATGACTATCTGGTTTCCATCAATGAGCCCTGGGAAGGCTTTGAAGAGCCGCGGGAAATTCGCTTTGGCAGAATGAGCATCATTACCGGCGGCGATTCCCGGTCCGGCCGTGAGCGGAAATTTGAGGATTATGTCTCCACTTATAACACCCTGGTCAGTGCCTATGAAAAATACGTCTGGACCAGTGGTCAGCCGTCTGCAACGGATTACGCAGTCGCGGAAGGAAACGTGGAAGTGGCCCAGATGGAATATGACAAAGCCCTGGAGGAGTACCGCTCTTACGAAAATCTGCCGCGGGAAAAGGATCTGAATGCAGCGGAAGCCGGCCTGAGAACTGCGGAAACCAATTACAACCAGCGCTTCATTCTTGCTCAGTTTGATGGCACGGTCACATCCCTCACGGCTGTGGAGGGTTATTATGTGACCAGAGGCTCGGCAGCGCTGCGGCTGGATGATAAAAGCCGTATCTTTATCCCGATCAGTATTCCGGAACTGGATATAAGTTCTGTCAGGAACGGGACGGAAGTGAGCCTCACCCTGGACGCTGTTTCCGGAAAAACCTACAGCGGGCATCTTTATACGATCGCGGATGCCAGTGCCGTTTCCGGCAGCACGACTGCCTTCAGTGCCATGGTGGAGGTCGATGATCCGGATGAGAAAATGCTGGCCGGGATGACGGCGGAAATCACCATGAAGACCGGCGAAAAGTCAGATGTGCTGCTGATCCCGAATTCCGCTGTGACCTATGCGGACGGAAAAACCACTGTCACTGTCGTGAACGGGACAGAGCATCAGCAGCTGGAAATTACACTGGGCGCGACTTCCGGCAGTATCTCGGAGGTGACCTCCGGAAATTTGCGGCAGGACGCACAGCTGGTCGTCAGCAGCATCTCGGAAGAGGCTCTGACGCAGCTGGGGCTGGACCCGGCAAGCTATTTGAACATCGGACCAACACAGCGGCAGTTCCCCGCTTCCATACAGATGCCGGAAGGGTCTGCTTCCGGGCGTGAATCTTTGCCGGAAATGAGACCGGAAAAAACAGCAATCCCCGCTGAGAATCCTCAGCAGGCGCCGGAATCCGGAACGGAACAAAAGGTGACTGCTGAAGCTGATGCGGCAGAGCCGGAAGCAAGTCCGACAGCGGCAGCAGCTCAAACCGGTACCGCTGAACCCACAGCGGCGGCTGATTCGGCAGTGCCTGCCGCGGAGGAAACAACTGCAGCCCGTGATGATCAGCCGGCTTTTATGGGAGAAGGAGAATTCCCCAACCCACCGGGAAGCGGACAATTCCCGAGCGGAGGAGATACCGGAAGCTTTCCTGTCCCTCCGGCAGGACAGCGTCCGGAAGGTGACGCTTTTCAGGGACCTCCCGGCGGAATGCGGCCGAATGGTGAAGGAAACAGTCAATTTCAGGGTCCTCCCGGCGGGCAGCGGCCTGAAAGAGGCGGAGACGGAGGAGCTCAGAGACAAAATATGACGACTGCAACACCGGATGCAGAAAGCGGATCCAGAGAGAAAGGATAAAGAGGGAAAAGTTATGGATCATAAAATAGAGGTTACCAAAAAAAGCGTATGGGGGCCGATCCTCATCATCCTTTTGATCCTTCTGGTTATTGCTGCAGCGGGAGCTTTTTTGGTCGTGCGTTTGGGACTTACCATGCAGATGAACCAGGCAGAATCCATGCTCTCCTCCCTTCAGGTCACTACGACCCGGGTCAAAGAGGGTGTGCTGGAATTGAAACTGGAAAACATCACGGGAACTGTCCGATCCGGTCAGTCTGTCGATTTGAACTGGCAGACGAGCGGGACGGTTTCGGAAGTCCTGGTGAAAGTCGGTGATAAAGTCCGCAAGGACCAGGTTCTGGCTTATCTGGATGAGAAGACCCTGGATCAGGATGTGCTGAATGCGCAGATCGATATTCTCGATGCGCAGGAAGATTATGACACGCTGGTCAATAATTCCGAGAAAATCGCTTCGACCCTTTCGACCCTGGTCAAAGCGCAGAAAACTATGGAGGATGCTCAGACGAAACTGGACAGCATGGATATGTCCCGTGTCACGGATGTGAATCTGACCATTGCCCGGGATACGGCTGCATTGGCGCAGCTGAAATATGAGCGGGCGATCGAGAAATTCGAAGAGGTGCGTTACGCACCGCTGGAATCCGAAGGACGGCAGAAGGCTCTCGGTGATGTGGGCGGGTACCGTTCTGTCCGTGATAATGCGCTGGCTCAGTATAACTGGTATCTCGGTGAGATCGACCAGCTGGAGCTGCAGACGCGCGAGGCAGCGGTGGAACTGGCAAAAGCGGAACTGGAAGAGGCGGACTATCAGTATAAAAAAGCCTTGAACGGTCCCACCGAGGCTGAGAAGATGCAGGCCCAGGCGAAAATTGATGCTTATCAGACTAGAATCGATTCTTCGAAGATCATCGCCCCCTTCAGCGGGACGGTGACCAGGATCGATGCCAAGGCCGGTGATGTGATCAGCTATGATTCCAGTGTTGCCGCCCGCAATATTTTCGCGATGCGGATCGATGATATCTCGACCTTCTATATGGATTTTACCGTCTCGGAGCTTTACATCAACAGCATCAAAGAAGGCATGCCGGTGAAGGTGAGCTTTGCTGCCATTCCTGACAAGGTTTATAACGGTGTGGTGTACAAGGTTTCCGATGTCGGGACGCAATCCGGCTGGAACATCACCTTTGAAGCCACCATCGCGCTGACGAATGCGGATGATGACATCAAGGCCGGTATGACGGCCGATCTGACGCTGGAAATTTCCCGTGTTGAGAATGCCAAATATGTCCCGCAGACATCAGTTCTGGTGAAAGACGGAAAATATTTTGTCAACCTGAAGAAGCTGAGCGGGGAAATGGAGGAGATCCCGGTGGAAATCGGTTTGATTTCCGGCACCAGTGTGCAGATCATCAGCGACATTATTTCCGGCGGAGACGAAATTGAGCTGGATGTCAATGGTTCCGATGATTCCGGCGGATTCAATCCCTTTGCCATGTTCGCTTCCATGGGCGGCGGAGGCAGATCCGGCGGCGGCCCGGGCGGTGGTGGCCCCGGCGGAGCCGGCCCGCGATAATAAAGCAAAGTACACGGAGACAGCTCTGCTGATATGGTACAGATGCCACCGGGTGTAAGGTGTACCAGGCCTGGTACACCTTACACCCGGTGACACTGTACCTTCTGAACAGTTATAGAAGAAGTAAGAAGTAAGAATGAAGAAACGCCCGATCACCGTCAGGCGCTTCTTTTTTCACTACCGCGGATTGTAAATTCACAAAGGAGCAGATCAGCGCCGTATTAAACGATTCGATTATTCTGAGATATACGATAACATCTTGTCATAGTTCTTGTATGTTTATGTTTTTTCATTTTGTGATCCTTCCACTCCGTGATTTCATAATTTACCATGTATAGATAAACATATCATTGAAGGTGCAACGTGTTCCATAGTCCGGCTGATAGGCTCCGGAGATCGAGCAAAGGCCAAAGTAACTGCCCGTGACCGGCAGATTTGCCTTTGTGACGATACGGTTCCCATCAATATAAACGATTGCCCGTTCCCCATCGACAACCACCAGAAGCTCCACTGTATGCTCAAGCGCCTGTTTCCGGAAATAATAGCTGCCCAAATTGAATGATCTATAATTTTTCATCCCGTCAAAATAGATATTGCCATCCATACGCAAGCTTATTACAACACTTTCTTTTGTTTCGGGCATATAATGCATCACAATTCCGCACCCTGATTTCAATACATCTGTTTTTTCTGTCGTTGAAGCCCAGGTCAGGTTGGAAAAGAAAACAAAATGCTGTGTTTCCAATAATGGGGTTATTTGAATATTACCGTAGGTCGTACAATAGTCATCAAAATCTCCCAGAGAAATTATCGTTCCCTTCCTTTTGGGGATCGCATTATCTTTCATCAGCATGGATATACGACCCATAAATAATTCATCTGTATTTGACTCAGATAAGGCAAGATCAAAAGAAGTAAAAACACAAACTGAGACAAGAAAAAGAACTATGAAATTATTTTTCATATGCAGCCCCATACCCCCGCTTCAGTGTGCCCTGCCATGTTATTACAGATACATCTTCGTTCTGACAAGAAAATGAAGATTATTTTCCTGTGCAAAGGTTTCAGCCGCACTGCCCGCATCCCCAAGTATGGAAATTGACCTTCCACGAAGAATTTCCCGATCAATTATCCGGACAGAAGATGGTATGATGAGAAATATTTTATTTCCTTCATTTGTAAGGATATCTTCCGTCACACTTGTAAGCCCATCCGGTATCTGAACGATTTGATAATTCTCGAATCCCCGAATCGGTGACCGCCAATCGTTCGATAATCCTGAAATGCCGGATGCATTCAAATCTGTCCAGATGACCAGTTTATCCACCTCATCCAAACAATAATCAAATGGGAATACCTGATAACCACTGTAAATCAGTTTTTCTTCAACATCAGTTCCGCTCTTTACGCAGATTGCCAGTTTCCTGGTGTACTCGAAAGGTGATGCTCCGATTTCCACCAGACTTTCCGGCAGTCTGATTTCCTCTATCCCATCGGAACCTGTAAATACATTACTGCCAAGATGGGTCAAATTGGGAGAAAGCTGAATAAATTCCAGGGAATCCATATAGGAAAAAGCCCAATCATCAATGGCCGTTACAGTCATCGGAACAGTGACATACCGGACATAACTGTTATTCTGGAAAGCTGCCGTGCCGATCCTTGTGACAGGGACCTCGTTGATCACTGCCGGAATCTCAATATCATACTGATAACCCGTATATTTTTCTATACAAATACCTTCTTCATCACGGCTGTAAAGAAAACCATCCAATTCCTGGAGATCAGTCAGATAAGGGATCTGATTTTCCGCAGCAAAGTGATAGGCTTCGGAATCATATGCGACACGTAAGCGAACAGAAGGAGAACCGGCAAAAGCATTTGCATTGATCTTCGTGACTGATTCGGGTATTTTCACATCCACCAGACTTGGGCAGTCCCCCAGGAGCGTTCCGGGAATCGATGTAACTTTCGGCGGGATGGTAAATTCGATCAGTTTATCGCAATATCGAAAGGCAGATGAGCCCAGAGAGGTGATACTGGCCGGAAGGTTGAAAGACACCATCGACCTGCAGCCTTCAAATGCACTGCCTAAGATCGATGTCAATTTTGCAGGGAAATTGATGTTCTTCAGATTCACGGCATCTTTGAATGCATATTGCCCGATCCGCCGCACAGAGGCCGGAAGTTCCACACTTTCAACAAAATATTTTCCTGCAAAAGCATCCGTGATCATGGTTATACCCGGAGGAATCTTTACGTTGGATGCAGTACCATTCCATTTGATAAGGACACGTTTACCGACCAACACGAACTCATCCGTTTTTCCTTCAAGCCAGGGCGTCCCGCGAAAAGCATTTCCTCCGATACTGGTAACAGTTCTCGGAATGCTGATTTCAGACAATTTCCGGCAATCATCAAATGCGCCTTCCCCAATCGAAGTTACTTTAGCCGGAATAACGATGCGGGTCAGTTCCGGACATGATGAAAACGCATATGTGCCGATGGATTTAAGGCTGTACGGCAGATCAATATGTTCCAAAGCAAAGCAGTATTGAAAAGTCCCGGTATTCAGTTTTGTCAGCCCATTGGGTAATTTCACGTAACGCAGAGAAATACAGCCATTAAAGGCATTATTTCCAATCACTTTTACCGTATCAGGGATTGTGATCTGTTCCAGAGTCATGTTGCTCATGAAAATTTCAGATCCCATTTCCGTCACAGGTTTATAGGAGATATAAGAAGGGACGCTAATGACAGTTTCATCCCCGTTGTATTCGGTCAGAGTCCATCCATTTTCATTTTGAATATAACTCCAATTATTGTATGTGTACACCTCCGGTTCCGGTTCATCCTCAGGATCCTGTGCCATACAGGGTACAAAAATCAAAAAGAGCAAACAAGACAGCAAAATAATGTTCTTTTTCATTTTATTCTTCCCGGAATTTGTAATATATAATGAAACCTGACCATGAAAGGAACACTGTGATCCATGGCGAATTTTTCGGCTGTACTCCCTTTGTTTCCGACGATCAAAACATCATGTTCCTCAAGAATTGTTTCTTCAATGAGGTTCACATTATCGGGAATGATCAAAATCACACCCTTTTCCGCGCTGCTCAAAAGATCGGCAGTCAGCGCTGTTGTGTCGTCCGGAATGCGGAGAATCTGATAATCTGCGAATATCGACCCGGTAATTTCATCTGAAATATTCCCGGCTTCTGTGGTTTCAGTATCCGATCCTTCGACAGCGACTTCTCCCATAACCGCACTGTCATCAGAAAAATTTATACCGGAAATCATTTTTTGAATGGCTTCTATCTCTTCGTCCGCCGATGGTTCCAGGGTTTCGGACGGAGCAGTGTGCAGATCCAGACCGGATAAAAGCATTGACGTTTCGGAGCCTTCTCCGGCATATAATGTGATTTGGTTTCCGGAATCGAATGCATTTTCTCCGATCTCATCCAAATGATCCGGCAGTATGATCTCTTTCAATTCGCCGCATCCGGAAAAGGCATTGGAATCTATATTTGTAAGTGATATCGGAAACTCAACGTACTGCAGTGAACCCATATAGGAAAAGGCCCAGCTTCCAATCGTTTTCACACCCAGTGGGATGATGACACTGTGAACATGGTTATTAAACTGAAATGCCCCGCTGCTGACCTCAACCACCGTTGTTCCATCAATTTCCGACGGTATTTTCACATCATTTGAATTCCCAAGATAACGCTGAATATGAATACCAGAATCATCCTTCGTATACAGGAAATTGTCGGATAGCAGGACATCATAACTGAAAGGAATATCCCTCTCGATGGCAAATTGTTCCGCTGCCGATCCATGACTCACCTGAAGGATGACAACACCAGATCCGCTGAACGCCTTTTCATGGATTTCGGTGACAGAGGACGGGACCAGCAGTTCGGCTAATGATGAGCAATTCGCAAAAACCCCTTCATTGATTTTTGTAAGCCGGGAAGGCAGAATCACTTTCGTCAGCTGTTCACAGCCTCTGAACGCATATTTCCCAATCGTATTGACCCGGTAAGGAATATTGATCTCAACGAGATTATGACATCCATCAAAAGCGCTTGAATCGATGGCCGTTAAAAATTCGGGCATGCTCACGTGCCGCAGGTTTTCTGCATTTCGAAATGAATATGCTCCGATTTTTTTCAGGGTATCCGGCAGGAATACTTCTTCCAGCTGATGATTTTCCTCAAAAGCCCCGGCGGCAATCAGGGAAACGCCTGCGGGAACAGTCACAACCTTTGCATTCCCGTTATATTTCACTAAAATGCCATTTCCGATGATCACGAATTTATCATGCTGTGCATCCATCCAGGGGGTATCCCGGAAGGCATTCCTGCCGACACCGGTCAATTTCTTCGATACGCTCACGGATCGGAGGGACTGGCAGTTATCAAAGGCTGACTCACCGATGGAGGTCACGGCAATTAAATTGATTTCCCGCAGGCTGACACAGTCAGCGAAAGCAGACCCATTGATCGTCGTGACAGAAAAGGGGATGAAGACATTTTCCAAATGGAAGCAGCAGCGGAAAGTTCCCGTGTCGATTTTTTTCAGTTTCAGTGGAAGCCGTATATCAGTAAGAGAGACACATCCGTTGAAGGCATTGGCGCCAATCGTGGTAATACCGTCATGAATGGTGACCTTTTGAAGATTGGTATGATTCCGAAACAATTCCTTTCCGAGGGCGGTCACCGGTTTTCCGCCAAGAACCTCCGGTATCGTCAATTCCTCTTCATCCCCATAGTAAACGGTAAGTGTCAGTCCGCTGCTGTTTTCCACCGCGTCCCAGGTACCGAAACTTACAGTCTTCTCCTGTGCCGATCCGTTTTGGAATGGAATGAGAAAGAAGGTGATGATGATAAGAATGAACAGCTTCTTCATGTTACTGGTAATAACTGTAGGCGATCCCATTTTCCTTGAGCAGATCTTCCACCGGGGAATCCTTTGCGATCCTGAGGTTCACATTCGGTGAATCGCGGAAGGCATCTTTATGGAATTTCTTTACACCCTCCGGGATGGTCACATCCACCAGAGAAGGACAATCACGGCAAACTGAATTTTCGATACTGGTCACCTTTGAGGGGAAATTGAGACTTGTCAGTTTTTCACACCCTCTGAATGCAAATGATCCGATGGAGCTGATATTTTCCGGCAGATCAATGCTTGTCAGGCTGCGGCAGCTTCGAAACGCACCGTAACCGATCGTTGTGACAGACTGCGGAATATTGATTCGACTGAGGTTTTCAGCTCCGCGGAAGGCAAATTGGGAGAGTCGAAGAAGACCTTCCGGAAGCACCACACTTTTTATAATTTTGTTTCCGTCAAAGGCATTGGAAATGGCGGTCGTTCCTTCGGGGACCACAACATTGCCGGACCTGCCGTTATATTTCAGCAGGATCCCCTGTCCGATGAAGACGAATTCATCCTTCTGAGCGTCCAGCCAGGGCGTATCCAGAAAAGCATCAGCATTCACATTATTGAGTTTTCTGGAAACAAAAACTGTTTCCAGTGACTGGCAGTTGTTAAAAGCGGATTCGCCGATAGTGGTCACTTCAATCAGAATGATCTCCTTCAGGTGCACGCAGTTGGCAAAGGCAAAGCTGGCGACATTGGTGACTTTGATGGGAATAATGATATGATCCAAACTGATGCAATTGCGGAATAGGCCGCTCTCGATCTTCGTCAGGTTTTGCGGCAGCCTCACCTTGCTGAGACCGGTACAGCCATTGAAAGCAT
>CAYWGX010000048.1:0-16737 GCA_964457635.1 uncultured Leptolinea sp. | reverse complement strand
GGTGCTGGCTTCGCCAAATTGATGCGGAGCAACCAGCTTCGCCCTGTAGTCACCGTATGGTGACGGAAGGAACCGTCCCCAATGGCGCATTAATCAGTGTTTCCTTAGAACCGGGGCTGATTCAAGTTTTCGTATATTGATAAGGTTGATGATATTTTCTTACGTATCGAAGGATGTTTTGATTGGGTATTGAAGCTGTAATTTTGATCATTATCTCGGTGCCCCTGCTGTTATTCGTGGGGATATGCGTTTATGTGTTTGTATTGCTAATAAGGCGTCCGCCGCTTGCATTGTATGAGCAGCGCAGCGCGCAGGCAGACTTTCTGGCACTTGATGGAATCCCGGAGCGTCTTATCAGATTGCTTGTTGCAAAGGAGGATCCCCGCTTCTTTACCCATCATGGATATGATCTTGAATGCATCCAACAAGCCTGGAAGCGGAATTTCCGGGAAAAACAGATTATCTTCGGAGGCAGTACCATCACCCAACAGTTGTCCAGAAATCTCTATCTTCGCTTTTCGAAAAACTATCTGAGGAAAATAACGGAGACCCTGATTGCATTAAGGCTGGAACATGTGCTTGGCAAACAACGCATCCTGGAAATGTATATCAACATCATCTATTTTGGCAACGGTATCTATGGCATTGTTGAGGCGTCTCGGTTTTATTTTAACAAGTCTGTACCGGAGCTTACCCTGAACCAGATGCTGATTCTGATCAGTCTTCTCCCGGCGCCGACTGCCGGCAATCCAATTCAGCATCCGGAAGTGTTCCTTCAATTACGCAGCAGGAATCTGAATTACTTTACAACCATTGACCCTCCGCTGATCTCTCAGGATGAGGCGCAAAACATCTGTGCTTACGGTGTCGAATGTCTGGATCCGGAACTGAGACAATCGGACAGCTTCACACGAAGCTATCCCCAAACAATTCCTCTAATTAACGAGCGTTTCGGCCCGTTTTCTATGCCGGAAGTTATCATTCAGTAGTGTTTTGAGGGTCGATTTCAATTATCTTGTCGGTTTATGCGGGTTTCCCGCAATCATTAAAAAGGAGTAAAAAAATGGCAGCAAAAAAATCCAAAGAAAATGCGAACCTGCTCGATGTCGCATCGGACCTGATCAGCGGTAAGAAAGTTGATCTGGGTGCTGTTGTCGACCTGGCTGCGCAGGCTATTTCCGAATCTTCTGAGAAGAAGAGCAAAACTTCCTCCAAAAAGAAGAAGGAAGATGACAACCTGATTTCCCAACTGTTTCAGGAAGTGGTGAATTATCCGCAATTCAGCGAAAAAGACTATTGGTCGATCCGTGAATTTTTCCAGAAAAACACTCCGGATGAAGTCACAGCCTCCGTACTGGAAAATATCACCGGTCTGGAAAAGGAAGCGGTCACAGACTATCTGGTTCCCGCTTTGGCGCTGTTGGGCCTGGTGAAAGAGGGCAAGCCGACCAATACCCTGAAATCCTGGATCAATAACGCGAAATATGTTAAGACCTGTCTTTCCATTGCAGAAACTGTTTATCCGGAAACGCTGAGAAAACTGGGCTGCAAGACGGAAGAAGAGCAGAAGGAAGCGCTGAAATGGTTTGTCAAAAACGCCAAAGTCTCCACTTCTACGGCAAAGAAAATGCTGGGTGTTTACATGCTTTTTGCCGATCCGAAGCTGAAAGATGAAGCGGACAAAAAGGCGACAGCCGCAGCGAAGGAAGTCTCTTCAGCGCTGAAGAAGGCGGCGTAATCAGGTAACAGGTAAAAGGTAAAAAGTAACAGGTGTTTTAGATGTCAGGTTTCTGTGACCGGCTGCAAGCCAACAGTCACCGGCAGCCTGCCACCGGTCACTGCCCACTGCCCACTTGTCAAAAACCTTTGACAATCTGGAACACCCTGCCCCGACAGCAGGAAAAACCTGTAAAATAAATGTGGGACAAGTGTGATTCCAGATCTACCTGAGACGAAAGGAAATAAATAACATGAAAGAAAATGTTGTTATCGTAAACTGCGAAGTGCCGAGTGAGGCCTATCAGATTTTGAGCATGCTGCGGCAGGATCTCAACAATGAAAGCTTTGCGATTTCGCAGGCCGGCATTGTAAAGATGGATGCCGGTCACATCAGCCTGGAAGACGGCTTTATCGCCGGTGATCCGGTTGACAGCCACGGTTTTGCCGGCAGTCTGATCGGCAGCCTGGTAGGTGTCCTTGGCGGACCTCTGGGCGTTCTGCTCGGTGGACTCGGCGGCGGCCTGATCGGTGATGCGATGGACGAGCATGAAATCGAAGACAGTGCCGCGCTGCTGGAAAAGGCCTCCCAGTGCCTGACTGACGGTGAAACTGCCCTGCTGCTGCTTGTGGAAGAGGGTGATGAAACCGCTCTCCCGGCAAAACTCAAGGATTTCAAGATTTCCTTCACCCGCATGGACGCGAAAGAGATCGCCGCTGAAATCGAAAACGCGGAAAAGCAGGAAGAACTGAAAGCGGGTGACGAAGAAGCTGCCCCCGAACTTCCTGCAGGCGAATAACCCGAAAAACTAACTGAAACCACGACATGGGACTGTCCGGGAAGACAGTTCCATGTCTGTTTAAAGATGCCCTGTCTTGTGACAAATAAACCTTTTTCGTCCCCTGTGACGGCAATCAGGGTTTGACAATCTGGAACACGCTTGAATTAAAAGGCAGAGAGTCAGTATAATTAAAATGAGTTGTTGGCGCCGTTGTGAAAGGCATTGTGCCGGGCCACCGAAAACAGTAGTATAGGAGATTGCTCATGAATCCGTTTGAAAATATGAGAGTCCTCATGAGGACAAAGAGCTGGAAAAAGTTCGCAGCCCTTTCTGTTGTTACATTACTCCTCATCATGGGAATTGTGTTCTTTGCATCCTATTTCGTCTGCAGGAGCATCCAGATTGAAAACCTGAAGGATTTCCAAGCGGAAATACCAAACATGGTCGAAAGTATCAATCGGGTATTGAGTGATTACGAGGAGTTTTACGGTGCAAACGCTCTGGACCGCGCGAGGCTTGGTGTAAAGATTTACGGAGAAGAGAGCGGTCTCACAAACGAAGAAATACTTGAAAATGTTCGGACGGTGATAAAAGCTGCAAGCGTCTCTCTTGTTGATGAAAAGAGGCAGCTGCTTTCCACCACAGGTCCGGTGAGCCGTGAAGAAATTTTCAGCGCCTGCCTCGAAACACTGGAACCGGAAACTTATCATTTGGAGTTCTATCCTGCTCTTTCAGACATTGGGGAAGAAACAGATGCGGCTGACGGTAAATTTTTCATTTTGCTTCCCATACCGGGAAACACAAAACAAAGCCTGGTCTTTGAATTCTCTTGTGATGCGATACTGAAAGAGTATAATGCCTTCGACGGCTGGTCCGGTCTGTTTGAACCCATTATCTCAGGCACAAATTCTACCGCTTATGTCAGAACCGGAAGTAAAGTTACAGCTTATCCGACGAACGATCTCATGTCTGACCAGACAGCACGTTTGAACGACGAACTGATGAATATCTTCCAAAACAGCGGCAGCTTCCGGGATATCGGGGACGGGCTTTCCTCCCGGGACATCAAGCTGTTGGGAGAACGTTACCTTGCGGTTCTGAGTCATGCTCCGGATGAGGATATGGATATCCTGATGACGGTTCCGCTGAAGCAGGTCATCAACAACGGGTTTTACATTGCCGCTGTCATTACAGCGATCATTGGCTGGAGCATGATTCTGATCCGGATCTACATTTTCCGCTGCGTTGTCCCGAAAAACGACAAAGAATTGCCAAAGAATATTTCCCTCAAAGAACTGGTTCGGGAGACCTGGCCGGGGATGGCAGTCGTGCTTTTTGTCACCATCCTCTTTTCATCCATGCTTCTGATACTGGAGAACCGTACAAATATCACTGTCAAAGCTCAGTACAGACGTGAAAGCCTGCAGCAGAGTATCAACCAGGGCAAGAATCTGGAGAAAAAGATCCGCAGTGCCTATAGGGATACGATGATTGAAGCAGCACAGATACTGGCAGACTACCTGAAAGCGCACCCGGAGCAGCAGACTGCCGCCGGTCTTAAAGATCTCAACAGAATTGTCGAAATAGATTACCTGATGCTCTTTGACAGAAACGGTGATGAAAAGTTTGCCAGCAACAGTTATACAGGTTTTTCTGTAGGCAATAACCTCAGCGAGGACTATCAGGCTGTGCTGCTGGGATATCCTCATATGGTTGTGGGTCCGGAGGCGGATTCTTACACCGGACGGATGCAGCTCGGTGCTGCGGTCTTGATGACGGGCAGTGACGGTCAGCAGGATGGGTTCCTTCTTGGTGTTTGCAATGCAGGAGAGTTGTCTGATTTTATTAAGCGTGTGAGCTATGAAAATACAGTTAACAACCGGATTGTGCCAAAAGGGCAAATCGCTGCAGCCATCAACAGTGAGACCGGCCTTTTTGTTGCCCACACTGATCCGCATATGATCGGGCTGAGCGCAGAAAACGTTATGCCGGACTTCAAGCCCGGCAGCAACTTTGAAGGCTTTGCCAAATACAATGGACTCGACATGTGTATATCCGCGAGCACGTCAGACGGAAAAACCCTGTTGTATATGATTCCCGAGCGTACGCGTACCTATAAGGAGGCGGCAGGTCTGCCGTTGATTCTCGGCGCAGCCGTGCTGTTGATCCTGACGCTGATCTTTTATCCCAATGCCGCCCTTTTGATCGCGCAGGCGATACAGGAAGCTAAGATCAGACGCAATGAGAAAACCGATCGTTTAAGCTTGATCAGAGTCTTCACCGACGGTTATGAAGTATATCTGGCGCTGTTTACTCTTTTTGTATTGATCACCGCTTCCAATGGCTGGTGGTCTACCTTTGACTATATCCTCAGCGGGCTCTGGTCAAAGGGGTTGAATCTTTTTTCTGCCTGGGCGATCCTGTTTCTCCTGATCGTCACATTCTTCTGTGAATATTTGGTCAGGGTCGTGCTGAACCTGCTGGAAAGCCGCCTCAGTCCCAGGTCGAAATCAATTACCAGGCTTGTGAAAAGTCTCGTCTTTTATACCGCATATATCTTCCTTTTCTTCATCGTCCTTGACATGCTGGGTACAAATGCCACAGCGATGCTTGCCTCAGCCGGGATCCTTTCGATCGCCGTCGGTATGGGCGCCAAGAGCATGGCTGAAGACCTGCTCGCCGGCTTCTTCATGATACTGGAAGGTACTGTCCGTTTGGGTGATCATGTGGGTGTCGGGAGTGTATCAGGTACTGTCACGAATATGGGGATCCGTACCACAGAGATCACTGACGATCAGGGAAATGTTGTGACCCTCAACAACAGCAAAGTCACTGCTGTTCGCAATATGAGCCGGAAGCAAGAGCAGGAAGAACCGGAGAACAGCTCCGAAAAGGTGGCATAAACGGGCGAATAAAAGCTGATACCATCAAACTTGACAGGGGTTATTAAGCCAAAAAGTGATGAAAATGGATATGTCAGTAATAAGAATCTTACTGGGCGTCTGTGATATAGGAAACGGTCATATCAGCAGGCAAAAATGCATCATTAAAGAATTAATGAAGTGCAATGTCGAGCTGGTGCTTGCCGTTACTGAAAACAGTATGATGAAATTTGATCATGAGTTTCCTGAAATAAAGAAACTATTGATCAATATCCCGTGGGTTACCTGCGATAATGAAGGCGTTGATTTTAAAGATACTTTAGAAAGATATCGTGAAAATAAAAAAAAGGATCAGTTTGAATCCTTCTTAGCGTTCGCTGACAAAGCACGACGGTGTTTCGATGGAAATCCGCCGGACCTGGTGATGACCGACTATGAACCCAATGTGGCACAATTTGCATATGGGATGAATATTCCTCTGATCTGTATGGACCAGCATTCCAAGTTTATATATTTAAACAGTGAAGCGATAGCCGGGCTGACGACAAATGAGGGAGCTGCGCGCTTAAGATTCTTTTTCCCAAAGGTAGATCATCGCTTTATTTCATCATTCAGCCCGATATGTATAGGAGAAAAAGAAGAAATTACTGTTCTGCCTCCAATAATCAGGAAATTATCGAAAAGCAAAATAGACCAATCAAAAATAGTCGTTTATTTCTCTCCATATACGATCGACACAAACCAGTTTGAACGAGTGTTGGAGATGCTGACGGAACGAAGAGATTATCGTTTTGTTATCTATACAGACATGGATTTTAAGAAATATGAAGAATATCCGCAATTTCAATTCAAGAGAATAGGCGAAGCGTTCATTGAAGATATTTCAGATTGCAGCTGTATTATATCTTCAGCAGGTCATCAATTGATCAGTGAGGCTATCAGCATAAATACCCCTGTTTTGCTCTTTTGCTTTTCTACATATGACCAAAATTACTGTGCAAAAATGGTGGAAGAATATCAATTGGGAAAAGTAATAAAAGAATTTGAGGTAAATGAATTTGATGATTTTCTGAACAATTTGGAGGTATACCGCAGTAATATGCTTGCATTCCGGAAGAAGTATTGGACCGCTTCCTGGGATGAGATCATGCTGAATGTATTGGATGACAAGTATGGAATTCACAAAATGGATAAAACCGCATTGTGATTTGAGAAGAATCGAATGAGAAAAATGGGGAATGAAGCACATGGAATACTGTTTATTTCGCCACGGTCAGACAAACTGGAATTTACAAGGCATCATAAAGAGTCACATGGATGACAGCGGGACACATTTTACAGAAACCGGAGATGCACAGATAAAACGCGTAACAGAATTATTGCAAGATACCGGTATCCAGGCAGTGTTCACTTCAGACCTTTACAGAACTACTGAAACTGCCAGGTTTATCAATGAGCGTCTGCAAGTACCGCTGTATTTTTCAGACCGTCTCCGGGGAATGAACATGGGCGCGTTCAACGGGCAACCCATAGAAGAATTTCTGCAGCATGAAGAAGTCAGAAAGGCTTTCATTGATTATGATTCTCCGATTCCCGGTGGAGAAAGCATCAATCAGTTGCGGGAAAGGATTTGCAGCGCTTTGAAGGATATTCGTGATCATTATTCTTTCAGCAAAGTTCTTGTTATCACCCATGGCGCTGCTGTGAGTAATGTAATTGCTTATTTGAATCAAGCGCCGTATCAGGAGTACGATTATTGTTATCTTAAGCTGGAGGAAGATACCTTTTCCGTAGTGTCGTCCGGGCGATATGATGAATTACTGACCCAAATGGGAACTGCATCATCTCCGGTACCGGGTAAGAGCGGAGAATAAAGATATTTTCCATGATAAGTTTACCTTTGATGAGCGGATCATTCAAGTAAAGAAAGAGGTAGATTATGAGTGAATATAAAAAAATCGTGATGTTTCTGATTGCTTTCGCAGCATTGTTGATGTTGTTTCCGCAAGCGTCTGTCCGGGCGCAGGAAAACACTTATTTTCCCTCATGGAATGAAGATGCTCCTGCTTTGAATGCATTGATCGAATTTGTTGAATCTGTAACGGATAAAAATTCCGAAGACTATATTCCTCCGGAAAACCGTATTGCCGTCTTCGATATGGATGGCACACTGTATGGCGAACTCTTCCCCTCATATTTCGGATACTATGCTTTTGTCTGGCGTGTCCTGAATGATCCCGATTTTGAACCGGATGAAGAAATGCTCTCCATGGCGCGGGATTTACGGGATTACGGACCGACTAATTCTTTCCCGGAAGATATCACTCTTCGTCATGCGACCCAGGAAGCCCGCATCTTTGGTGGAATGACCTTGACAGAATATTACGGCTGGGTCAATAACCTCCTGCTGAACAATGTGGATGGCTTCGAGGGCATGACCTACGGTGAAGCATTCTTCCTGCCCATGATCGAAGTGGTGGATTATCTGGTCGATAACGGGTTTGAAGTCTATCTGTGCAGCGGGACGGATCGTTTTATGTGCCGCATTCTGCTCGAAGGGATGGTCGATATTCCCGTCAACCACATCATCGGCATGGATGTCGCCCTGGAAGCCACCGGACAGGGTGATGTTGATGGGCTGGATTATGTCTTCAATCGGGATGATCTGGTCATGCGGACCGATAAACTTCTCCTCAAAAACCTGAAGATGAACAAGGTCACTCAGATCGTGCAGGAGATCGGCATGCAGCCTGTGCTTTCCTTCGGCAACAGCAGCGGCGATGTCAGTATGCATAATTATACGATCAGCAAAAATCCCTTCCGGAGTGCGGCATTTATGCTGGTTGCTGATGATGACACCCGGGATTACGGGAACCCGGAAAAGGCAGAAGCGCTTCGTGAAAAGTGGGAAACGAACGGATATAACGTGATCTCCATGAAGAATGACTGGCAGACGATCTACGGGGATCAGGTAAGGAAAACCGGAACCTTCCGCTGGGCGGAAGAGTTTTCCGAACCGGAACGCGATGTGATGTATCAGGTCTCTCTTTTGCAGGGGCTTACACTGGGCGATTATCATGGCAGCGTAACGGCAGCTGAACTGAAAACGCACGGAGATACAGGACTGGGCACCTTTGATGGATTAAATGGAGAAATGATCGTCGTTGATGGCAGCGTATACCGGGCTGCCGGAGATGGCAGTGTAGAAGAAGTGCCGGATGATGAAACTGTTCCGTTTTCAAATGTAACCTTCCTGGACAATGATGTCCGTCAGAATATTGATGGCGTGGAAAACTTTAATTCCCTGATCTCCGTTTTAAATGCAATTGTGGAAGAACGGGGGATCAACCGCTTTTACATGGTAAGGATAGACGGCATTTTCTCGGAGATGAATGTCCGCAGTGAACTGGCACAGGAAGAACCTTATCAGCCGCTTGCGAAAGTCCTTGAGACCGATCAGACTTTTTTTGATTATGAGAACATTGAAGGCACATTGGTCTGTCTGTACTGTCCGCCTTATATGAAGGATCTGAATGCCTCGGGGTGGCACCTTCATTTCATCTCCGCAGACAGGACAAAAGGCGGACATGTTCTTGGACTCAAGCTTGATAAGGGCATTTTGATTTGGGATGACACGGACGGATTTGAGATGGCCCTTCCTGCCGGAGAAATGTTCTCCGGTCTTGATCTGACTGTGGATCAGTCTGAGGATATTGAGAAGGTTGAAAAGGTTACTGTAACAAATTCTGAAAATAATTAATAATTTAAGGAATTTCGGAGGAGATATGTCAGAAAAGATATTTTCAAAAATTTTGATTTTATCGGTTATTGTTTCGTTATTGATGATGGTTTGCATCTCCTATGCAGAAGATACAGCCTTGTCAAAGGAAGGATACACGCTGGAAAAGGTTGTGATTCTCAGCCGTCATAACATCCGTTCCCCATTAAGCACCAAAGGGTCGGTCCTGGATGAGATCACCCCGCATGAATGGTTTGCCTGGACTTCTCCGTCCAGCCAGCTTTCACTGCGCGGCGGCGTATTGGAAACCGAAATGGGACAATTCTTCCGCAAATGGCTGGAATCTGAAGGCCTGATCCCGGAAAACTACCGGCCGGAAGGTGAGGAAGTCCGTTTTTATGCTAATTCCAAACAGCGGACACTCGCTACAGCCCAATATTTTTTGGCCGGTTTTCTGCCCACGTCCGACCTGGATGTGGAATCTCATATGGAATTTGACAAAATGGATCCCGTGTTCACACCGCAGCTGATCTTTGTCTCCGACACTTACAAGGAATATGCTGAGGCAGAAATCCGTGCGCTGTTTACGGAGAAGATCAAAGAACTCGCCGACAATTACGCTTTGCTTGCGGATGTGATCGATTTTAAAGATTCAGATGCTTACAAAAACGGGACATTTACAGAATTTCGTACGGATGACTCGGAATTCATCCTCGATTTATATGCGGAACCCGGAATGACCGGCTCCTTGAAAACCGGCTGCTCCGTTGCGGACGCTCTCTTGCTTCAATATTACGAAGAACCGGATGAGCTGAAAGCAGGCTTCGGTCATCAGCTTTCCTTTGAGCAGTGGAAAGATATTTCCGAGATCAAAGATGTTTATGGGGATGTCCTGTTTACAGCCCCGCTGGTGGCTCCAAATGTGGCACATCCGCTCTTACAGGAGATCCGTTCCGAGATGGATGTCGATGGCCGTGTTTTCACATTTTTATGCGGGCATGATTCCAATATCGGCAGTGTCCTGGCGGCTTTAAAAGCGGAAGAATACGTTCTGCCGAATGTAATCGAAACCAAAACACCTATCGGCAGCAAGCTCGTCTTCAGCAAATGGGTCGATAAGGCCGGGAATCCTTTCTGGGGGCTGGATCTGGTTTTCCAGACACCGGAGCAGCTGCGGACCATGCCCCTGCTGACGCTTGAGAATCCGCCCCATGTTTTCCCGATTGTTCTCAGCGGCCTGGAACGCAATCAGGACGGACTTTATGGGGAAGAAGATATTCTGAACCGTCTGGATGAGTCGATCGCGGATTATGACCGGATCGTCGAAGAATATGCAGACCCGGTTCCGGAAGAGAAGTTTGAGCCGGTTTTGGTCTCCGAATACTGGACGGAAGGCTCCGAAGCAGCGAAAAGCCTGAACGCGTACATATCGTCTGTCACGGATAAGACTTCAGCGGATTATATACCGCCTTCAGACCGGATCGCCGTGTTTGACCTGGACGGTACGCTGATGGGCGAAACGGACCCCTTCTGCTTTGAATACATGGTCTTCGCGGATTACGCACTCAACAGCGGCAGCGATACGATCACCGAAGAAGTCCGGGCTGTGGCTCAGGAAATCATCGATGCCGTGGGCAAAGCAAAACCGGATGGCATGAGCACCCGTCAGGCTGCTGCTGCGGCAATCGCCTATAAAGGCATGACCATGGCGGAATTGTCAGAGATCGTGGCGGAATTCAAAAACAGCGAAGTCTGGGGATTCAACGGCATGACCCGGGGCGAAGCCTTTTACAAACCGATGGTTGAGCTTTTTGAAACATTGCAGGAAAATGATTTCACGGTCTATGTTGTCACTGCCACGGAACGCAACATCGTACGCGAAGTGGTCTCCGGTGTCCTCAATATTCCCCCTTCACACGTGATCGGTACCGAGTACGGTTATACGGCCACCGGACAGGGCGCGGCGTCGGATGCGGATTACACATTCAAACCATCGGATCAAATTGTATTTGACGGCAAATATTACGGTGAAAATGCAAAAACCAGCAAGGTGGATGCTATCGTGCGCGAGATCGGTCAGCAGCCGGTGCTGGCTTTCGGGAATTCCTCCGGCGATCTGGCGATGGAGATCTACACGATTTCCGGTAATCCCTATAAGGCTCAGGCATACATGGTTTTGGCGGATGATGAAGTACGGGAGTATGGTGATGCCGCAAGCGCTGAGGAAAAGGCGAAATCTTACACGGCTCAGGGGATCGGGATCATTTCTATGCGCGATGATTTTGAGACCATCTATGGAGAGAATGTGACAAAACTCTCAGCCGAAACCGAGGAGATTACAGAACCGGAACTGATCCAGGGCTGGACAGAAGATTCTAATGCCATGCAGTCCATTGTGACCTTCGTCACAAATTCTGTGGATGAGACTTCGGATGCTTTTATTCCTAAAGAGGACCGAATCGCAGTATTCGATATGGACGGCACATTGATTGGTGAACGCTTCCCGACCTATTTCAATGACTGGCTTTTCATCAATAGGGCTTTGTATGATGAAAGCTATGATGCACCTGAAGAACTGAAGTCATTTGCACATGCCTGGGAGGATAAGGTCCTCAAAGGAATTCCGATCGATGATTTTGATGCAAAAGAACGGGAACTCGGCCCGCAGCTTTATGAGGGCCTGACGGCAGATGAATACGCGGAGGTTGTCCGCAAATTTAAAGGGATGCCGGTGTGGGGTTTTGATGGCATGACCTATGGCGAGGCGTATTTCCAGCCGATGGTCTCCCTGGTTAAATACTTGTATGATAATGATTATACGATCTATATTGTCAGCGCTACCTACCGGGATGCTGTGCGTATCATGACAGAAGGCGTATTGGATGAATATATTCCCTTCGATCATGTGATTGGTACGGATCTTCTTTATGCAGCATCGGGCGATGAAAACGAAAACAGCATGTTCTACGAGCTGACCCCGGAAGATGATCTGGTGATTGCCGGTAAACTGTTCATCAAGAACCAAAAGACCAACAAGCCTGTAATGATCCAGCAGGAAATCGGAAAAATGCCTGTACTCGCTTTTGGCAACTCCACGGGCGATTTTTCCATGGCGACCTATACGCTTCAGAATGAGAAGTATGGCGGAAGAGCCTATATGCTACTGTGTGATGACACGGTAAGGGATTATGGCGATCCGGAAAAAGCCGCGAAGTTTAAATCTCAATGCGATGCCAATGGTTTCTACACCGTTTCCATGAAGGATGAGTTTGAGACCCTTTATCTTGAAAATGCTGTAATATTGGTGGATTCCGATCCGGAAAATGATGAACAGGTCTATTTTGCGGAAGTACTTCCTCAGGAATATGAAATTGTTCAGGAAAACGCTGATGTTCAGCAGGAAGAGAGCGAAGAACAGAAGACCGCGGAAAAACTGGCTGATGAACTGCTTTCAGCAGCTGCTAAGACAGAACCTGAAATTACCGCGGCTTTACAATCCTTAGAATCAGAAAGCGCCAAACTTGTCGGATTGGAACACCGTCTAAAATCAAAAGAAAGCCTTGCCAGAAAAATTCTTTCGGATGCTCATGATATGGAAGTTTCACTGGAAGAGGCTGCCTCCGGAATCGGTGATGTTGTTCGCTATACATTCTGCATTGATGAAGATCAATACGTTCCTGTCACAGATAAAACGCTGAAATACCTTTCGGAAAAACATATCTCCGTCATAAAATTCAGAAACAGATGGGGCGGAGAAGGTTATAAGGGAATCAATATGAATCTGAAAACAGCGGATGGCATTATTTTTGAACTGCAGTTTCATACCCCTGCCTCATTTGAAGCCAAAGAGCTTGAACATGCAAACTACGAAATCGTACGCAGCGAAACCGCCACAGAAGAAGAAAAGATCGCGGCAGAGGCCTATGCAAAAGAAATCTATGCCAAAGTTCCTGTCCCTGAAGGTGCATCGGATTATGTTTGGAAGATAGAGCAGTAAGATAGGATATGGGTTATAGGAGATAGAATATAGGAGATACAGGAGTAAGTATGGAAGAAACAAAATATTATCGTTTTGATCTTGGAGATGTGATTGTCCGGAGAACCGGTGATCTCATTGAAAAAATGGGTAAAGACAAAATCTGGGAACCGGCGCCGAATCTGCGTTACCGCTTTATGTCCGACAACATGAGTCTGAGCGAGATCTCAAAAGAAGAGGCAGAAGCGATGATTGCCCAACAGGAAACAAAAGAATAAAAAATATTCCCCGGCAGAACCGGATGCGGTCCGCCGGGGAATATTTGCTTAAATATGTACGATCTTTCATCGTCAATAGGGGGTACAGCTTCGAAGGAGGGCGAGGACGATTGAACGGCTTGCTTGAATTCTTCAGCTTTTCCATAGCTGGCGCGGCGCAGCTTTTAAGCATGATGGGGATGTGGTTTATCGCCATTATTCCCGGGATCGACCGCTGGAGCAAACGCTTTTTCGTGAGCTATTTTCTCATTTTTATGCTTTGCTGCCTATCCGGCCTCCTCGAAAGAATCTTCCAGTTTTTTATCCTCCCAGGGGCGGTGTTTTATTTTCTGATGCTTCTTGAATCCCTTCTGTTCTCGCTGCCGCTGCCCATGCTGACGGTTTACCTGCTGCACTGCTGCAGTGAAAGCATGCGCACGAGCAAGCTGCTTCACATCGTGCTTGGCGTGTGGACTTTCTTGCTTATCGTGTATGCGAGCGCCGTGTTTATCGAGGGCTTTTTCTATATCACGCCGGAAAACCAGTATTATCGCGGCCCCCTGTACCCGTTCTCCCTGCTGCCTTTGATTGCGATACAGTTGCTCAATCTGGTGGGAACAATCAGACGCCGGAAGCGGCTTTCCCGCAAGGTCTTTTTCGCCTTTCTCATCGCCATACTGCCGATTATGATCGCGCTGATTACGCATCTGTTCATCGATGTCTTTACGCTTATCGATATCAGCTACGTCTGCTCCGCACTGGCTATGTACAGTCTCATCCTGTCCGATCAGATCGAACAGGACCGCCGCCGCCAACAGGTGATCGTCAGGCAGCAAACGGAAATTGCCCGGCAGCAGCAGAAAACGCCCCTTACGGGAAAAGTGCCCGGGAGGTACTTGATGTATTTCTTTCCGAAGCCGGGAAATACGGATTCAGGACCGGTATTGTCGGAAACAGAGCCGGGTGGGTGGAATTCGGAACCGGGCAGAAGCTTATCGGTATCATTTGCCACCTTGATGTTGTTCCTGTTTCCGATGGCTGGGACAGTGATCCGTTTTCGCTGACGTTTCTGGAAGATGAAACGGATGGCGAAGTTATTGTTGCCCGGGGGATCGTGGATGATAAAGGTCCGGCTTGCGCAGCCTTTTTTGCGATGAAAGAACTTCTTGATGAGAACCGTACACCGAAAAACTGCAGAGTGAGGCTGATCCTTGGAACGGATGAAGAGCGTACCTGTTCCTGCATACAGTACTATGCCGCGCACAGCGAAGTCCCGGATTTTTCCATCACTCCCGATTCTGTTTTCCCTGTGATATTCAGTGAAAAGCGTATTTTGCAGCTCAGGGTATTTGGAGAAAATAAAAACGGTCTTGACGCACACGGAGGCAGCGCTGTAAATATCGTCCCTGCCCGGGCATATTGTGTCATTGGGGAAAAGAGGATCGAAGCAGAGGGCAGAGCTGCTCATGCGTCAAAGCCTGAACTTGGCATTAATGCCATCGTGTCATTGGCTCACAGGATGGAAAAAGAGGGAATTCAACTGACAGATTATCCCATTATGAAGTTCATAAGAGATTTTGATCAAACCACGTTTACGGGATGCAGCATATCGGACGAATCCGGCAGCCTTACCTGCAACCCGGGCATTCTCAATACGGATAAAGATTTCTGTGAACTGAGGATCGATTTCAGAATTCCGGCATCAGCGGATGCTGACACATTGATCAAAACAATCGAAAATAAAGCCGCGGAATATGGGCTTAAGACAGAGGTGACCCTTAATCTTGCTCCTCTGCTGATCCCGAAAGACTCCGAAGAAGTCCGAAAACTTACAGATATATGGAAAAGGCATATGGATAAGTTTACCGGCTTCAAGGAGGAATACAGAAAGGTCCACACAGAGCCAAAGGCGGTAGGCGTAGGCACATATGCTCGTCACATTCCCAATACGGTCGCATTTGGAATACAGGCACCATGGCAGGACGATCAATGTCATCAGACAAATGAACATGCCGCTGTGAAAGATTTTTTGCAATGGGTCGAAATCATCAAAGAGTTTATCCTGAATTTTTCATGAAATATCGACAATATTCACGGAACTGAACAGGAAGCTTTTATAAAATAATATCGATCTTATTTTGCTCATTTTCGTAACGGTAATCCAGTTGTTTTGACATCCGATTAAGAATCGTAACACCTAATGCGTCATCTTCCTGTGTGAAAGGATCAAAAGCCTGTCCGCCACTCCTGAGGTTGATTTTTGTCATCCGGTCAGTTTCGGCATAGCTGATCTGAAGGGAGATGTCAACACTACTTTCATTTGGATAGCAATGGCTGAGCATTTCGTAGATCAGCTCTTCACAGCAGATTTGCAGCCTGTAGGTTCGGTTGGTGTCCAGACCGTATTTTTCACCGAAGGTCTGGATACCGCCCTGGAGCTGCATCAGGTCAAAGTTCCGATCTGTGATCTCATAGCTGAAGTATTTGATTTTATTGATGAAGGCGATGGTCTTTTCCCGCTGCGGAGCATCAAAGATCTGTTCCGGTGTTCCCTGTTCATAAATACCGCCATCGGCAAAAAACAGCACACGGTTGGCGACCTCACGGGCAAAATTCATTTCATGGGTCACGATCAGCATGCTCATCTCCCGTTTGGCCAGCATGCGGATCACTGCCAGCACCTCGCCTACCATGGTAGGGTCCAGTGCACTGGTCGGTTCATCAAACAGCAGCACCTTCGGTTCCATCATCAAACAGCGGCAGATGGCGATACGCTGCTGCTGACCGCCGGAAAGCACCGTCGGCCAGGCATGCGCCCGGTTGGCAAGACCGACCTGGGCAAGCAGGTCCATCGCCTTTGTTTCCGCCTCTTTCCGGTTCATTCCCTTGAGGCGGACCGGCGCCAGACAGAGGTTGTCCATCACGTCCATTTCAGAAAACAGGTGAAACTTCTGAAATACCATCCCCATGGACCGTCGGATCTCATCCACTTTCGCGCCTTTGGCAGTGATCTCCCGACCGTCGATAAAGATCTGTCCGTCATTCGGTTTTTCCAGCAGCGTCAGTGATCGCAGGAATACGCTTTTCCCGCAGCCGGACCCGCCGATGATGGCGATACGTTCCCCCTGTTCAACAGTCAGATCCACACCCTTCAAAACCTCCAGGGAGCTGAATGTTTTTTTCAATCCTTGAACTTCGATCAAACTCATGCGGTGTCTGTTCCTTTACTTGCAGCTATTCTATTAATTTTGGGACAGTCCCATAAAGGACAGTCCCCGAGCGAGTTCTGATTTGGTTTGAATCGGGTGATTATTCGCTGAGCGCGGCAATCGGTGAGCCGGCTAATACGACGTAAGTAAAAAGCCCGGTTAGATAAGGTTCCGTA
>CAYWGX010000047.1:10625-16796 GCA_964457635.1 uncultured Leptolinea sp. | reverse complement strand
CGTTGAGGCAGAGGATGAGGGATCTGAGACTAGCGAACCGGATCCGGATCCGCCCATGGACGATGCCCCTTCGGATGAATGAAAAAAATGAACAAATTTGATGAAAAGCCGGGATCCGGAGGATTTCGGTTGTTTTAATACAAAGCACATTGGGGGCGAGCGAAGCGAAGCTCCTGTCCCGCATCGACCGGGCGAAGCCCACACCTTACGGAGCAGGCATTTCGCTGCTGCCGCGGAGCCGGCACTGCGGAACTGTCCCCGTGTGCGATCAATTTCAGGAGAGAGCTGATTCCTAACATTTAATGGAGGAACTATGATTTATAACTATCTGGAAAATGAAAACATGTTTGACCCGGTGTTCCGGGCGATCACAAACAATGCCTGTTTTCTCCGCACTTACCAGGCGGAAGCAATCCGCGGGATCTTCGACGCGGTGATGAAGGAGAAAGGCGGACGTTTCACCGTGACTTTCCCCCGGCAGTCAGGGAAGAACGAGACCCAGGCCCAATTGGAAGCGGCGGTGATGGCAGCTTCTCAATACAAGGGCGGCAGCATCGTAAAAATCATCCCTACCGAGAAAAATCAGGGGAAGATCAGCACAGAGCGGCTTGGATCGGTGCTTTGCGGCCTGCCTACCGGCAGTAACAGAAGATATCAGGGATAATGAGATCAGGCCGCCAGTTCCGCAAGGACCCGGTTCAGTTCATCCGGCAGCGGTGCCTCAAAGGTCATCGCTTCCTCATGACCGGGCAGCAGGATCGTCAGGCGATAGGCATGCAGAAAATGGCGGTCCAGCGGGATGCTCTGCTTGCGGCGGCCATAGAGCACATCTCCGACGATGGGGCATTTCAGAAAAGCCATATGCACACGGATCTGATGTGTGCGGCCGGTAAGCGGATGGGCCTCGATCAGCGTATGCTTCGCGAAGCTCTTCACCGTCCGATATTCCGTGACCGCTTCCCGGCCTTTGTCGGGGGTCAGGATCGCCATCTGCTGGCGCCGGATCGGGTCGCGGCCGATCGGGGCCTCTACCCGTCCGGCGGGAGTAGGGGGTGCACCGTCCACCAGCGCCAGATACCGCTTGTTGATGGAGCGGTCTTTGAACTGCTGCTGCAGGAAGATGTGAGCCTTTTCATTTTTCGCCATCACGATGATGCCGGAGGTGTCCCGGTCCAGACGATGGACCACGCCCGGGCGGATCTCACCGCCGAAGCCTTTCAGATCATCACAATGGGCCAGCACCGCATTGACCAGTGTGCCCGTCTCATGGCCGGCTGCCGGGTGAACCACCATTCCTGCGGGCTTGTTGATGATGATGCTCTGAGCGTCTTCGTATAAGATATCCAGCGGGATATTTTCCGGGACAAGGCCCGACGCCCGTTCTTCCGGGATCACGACGGTGATCATCTGTCCGGGAACGAGCATCTGTCCGTATTTTTTTGCCGGCTCACCGTCGATACGAACCCGGCCGTCCTTGATGAAGCTCTGAAGACGGGAGCGGGAGTAGTCCGGCAGTTCATCCGTCAGGTAATGATCCAGGCGCAGCGGATCATTACCTTCAAATTCCAAGGTTAAAATTTCTTCACTCATATCTTCACTCTTCATTCTTCATTCTTACTTCTTTATTCTTATGCTCCTGCCTCCACATGCCGATCACCAGCACAAAGGCACCGATGACGATGGCCGAATCTGCCAGGTTGAAGACAGGGAAATTCCCGACCCAGATAAAATCTACCACATAGCCGAGGGCCGGGTTGAGCCGGTCCGCAAGATTCCCAAGCGCTCCGCCAAGCTCCAATGCCAGGGCGACGCGCCAGAAAGCCGGTCCCTCCGTCACCTGGGAGGAGTAGATGATGATGCCGATCACGACGAGGATCCCGACGGTGGTCAAAATCCAGCCGCTGCCCTGGAACAACCCGAAGGCCACGCCGGTGTTTTTCCAGTGGATGATCCTGAACCAGCTGCCGATGGCCGGGATCGGTGTGATCATTTCCCGCAGTGCCAGGTGCGTGCGGATCCAGTATTTCGAGGCCTGGTCCAGGATAAACACAGCTGCCGCGATAATCAGCATTTCCGCATAAGCTTTGATTTTGCCGTTACTTTTTTCCATACCAGCCCTTATTATACCGTTTTTCCGTCCCATAATTGACCTGTAGCCTATAATGCAGTGATATGGTGGAAAAGATTATTAGCGTTTTGTTAGAATTCATTGAAAATCCGCAAAAATGCCTATAATCTATAGTAGAAAATATACGGACCAATTCCGTTTCAGAGGAGATAGTTTATGGCTGATAACGTAAAGAAAACAAAACCGATCGCTTTCAAAGCGGAGACCCGGCAGCTGCTGGACATTCTGATCAATTCCATTTATTCCGACAAGGATGTCTTTCTGCGGGAATTGATCTCCAACGCTTCCGATGCGATCACCAAAATGAATTTCACCATGCTCACGGAGCATGATGTTCTGGATGCCGATGTCACACCGGAGATTCGTGTGAAGGTCAATAAAGATGAAAAGACATTGACCGTCAGTGACAACGGGATCGGTATGACCGCGGACGAACTGAAGGAATATCTCGGTACCATCGCTCATTCCGGTGCCAAGGCCCTGCTGGAAAGTGCCGGAAAAGACGGTGCAAAATCCATCAACGATTTGATCGGTCAATTCGGCGTCGGCTTCTATGCCGCCTTCATGGTTTCACAGAGCATTGATGTCACATCCCGCTCTTACAAAAAGGATGAGCAGGCCGCCGTCTGGCATTCCGATGGTGCGGGCACCTTCACCGTCGACCCGGCTGAAAAGACCACCCGCGGGACAGACATCGTGATTAAACTCAAGGAAGATGCTGAAGAATATGCCGATGATTATAAGATCCGGGAGATCATCCGCAAACACAGCAATTACATCCCGTATCCGATCTATCTGAATGATGAAACCGAGCAGATCAATGCAGCGAACGTCATCTGGCGCTCTTCTGCTTCCGAGCTGAAGGATGAAGACTATAAGACCTTCTACCAGAACTTCACCATGGATTTCAATGAACCGCTGAAGCGCATGCATCTTTCCATCGACGCACCGGTTCAGATGTACGCGCTGCTCTTCGTCCCGGCCACTCCGGAACGGAACATGTTCTCCCTGCGCCGCGAAGACGGGCTGCAGCTTTATGCACGGAAAGTCCTGATCCAGGATTACTGCACCGATCTGCTGCCGCGCTACTACCGCTTTATTCAGGGTGTGATCGATTCGGAAGATATCCCGCTGAACGTTTCCCGTGAGACCATGCAGGCCAATCGCGTGATCGTGACGCTGAAAAAGATCCTCACCGGCAAAGTCACCGACATGCTGAAGAAATGGGGAACCGACGCTCCGGAAGAATACGCAAAGTTCTGGAAAGCTTTCGGTGATTTCATCTGCGAAGGCATCATCACAGACCCGGATGCCAAAGAGAGCCTCACCCCGCTGCTGCGCTTCCGCACCATGAACCACGGGACTGAATGGCGTTCCCTCTCCGACTATTTCCAGGAGATGAAACCGGATCAGAAGAAGATTTATTATGTCCTCGGTGACAATTTGGAGACTCTGCGCAGCAGTCCGCACACGGAAAAGCTGCGCAAAGAAGGCATTGATGTGCTGCTGCTCGACAAAGTCTACGATCCCTTCGTGATGACTGCACTGCAGAAATACCAGGACTGCGAGATCGTGAATGCCGCCTCGGAAGGCGAGACCAAAGAAGAGCCTAAATCCGAAGCAGATGAAAATCAGGAGCAAAAGCCTGAGGAAAAGAAGGAAGAAACACCGGAAAACAAAGCGCTGACCGAACTCTTCAAATCCGCACTCAGCGATCAGGTCTCCGATGTCCGCACAACGGACCGGCTGGTCTCTTCACCGGCGCGCCTGGTTGAATCCGAAGGTGCCATCCCGCAGGAAATGCAGCGCATCTATAAGGCCATGCAGCAGGAATATACGGCTCCGAAAAAGGTGCTGGAGCTGAACCCGGACCATGCCCTGATCCAAAAAGTTGCGGAATGTCAGGATGAGGCGCTGCGTGCCCAGATCATCGCACAGATCTATGATGATGCCCTGATCATGGATGGAGAAGCGCCGGACCAGGTCGCCATGCTGGAACGGCTGCAGAATTTGATGCTGAAGCTGCTTGAATAATAAGGTTTTAGATTTTAGGGATTAGGAGTCAGGGATCAGTTCCCGGCCCCAATCCCTAATGTCTGACGTCTAACGTCATATTTCTTATTTTTCTGAAGAATCTGCGCAGCTTTTTTCTGAAATGCTGCACAGTCCATTCAAAAAAACCCGGTTCCTGCTGGGATTCCGGAGCGCTTTGCTGCGGTTCGGCAAATGTCATGTTGGGCATTTGCTGCGAAAACGGAACCTGAAAACCTTGATTAGACATGGAAATCGGATAGGGATAAGCCTGAGGGAACACGGGGTTTTGCTGCGGAGGAGACCACACGGGAGGATTCCACATGGGGAAAGAAGCTGCCTGCACCGGTGGGTCGGAATAAAGCGCTGATTTCTTTTCATCTGCCGCGGCATGTTCGATATCCTGCTCGAAGAGACGCATGGAAACATAACGCTCTTCGGGCTTCATGTTCATGGCATGCATGATTGCTTTATCCGCCGGTTCCGGGATGCTGATGCCCAGTTCTCTCGGGGTTTGCAGCGGACGCCCCATGGCACGGTCTGCGGCAGCTGTCGGGACTTTCCCGGTCAGCGCCCGGTAAAAGGTTGCGCCCATGGCATAGACATCTGTCCAGGAGCCCTGTTCGATGCCGCTGCCGGAATATTGCTCCAGAGGGGCGTAACCCGGTTTGATCACCGAAGCCGCGTTCTGCGTTTCCTCTCCGATGCTGAAGCGGGCTGCGCCGAAATCCAGGAGCTTCGCGTGGCCGTCCACGGTCAGATAGATGTTGTCCGGAGAAATATCACGGTGCAGCAGCCCGGTGTGGTGCAGATCATCCAATGCCAGCATGATCGGGCAGAGAATCTGCATCGCTTCCGTGAAGGATATGCTGCCGCCCCGGGCCTGGAGATAATCCTTCAGTGACTTTCCGTTGATGTACTCCATCACAATGTAGGCGGTGTTATTTTGACGGAAAAAGTGAAGTACGTTGACAATGTTGGGATGAGTGCTGAAATTCCCAAGGATCAGCGCTTCTTTGAAGAACTGATTCACACCCTTTTTCAGCTTGATTTTGGCGTCCTCATCAATGGGGGCGACATAAAGACCTCTTTCACGGGTCACAAGGCCGGAAGGGTAGTATTCCTTGACAGCTACGATGCGCCACGCGTTCAGGTCCCAGCCGATATAGGTGATGCCGAACCCGCCCTGTCCCAGCGCTTTGCCGATCAGGTAATTCTGGCTCAGGACCGTACCGGGAGCAATATGCTGAGGACTTACCTGTATATGGGCAGCATCCGCCCCACAATGCGGGCAGGGATTCAGTCCGCCTGTGTGCTGAAAACATGAAAAGCATATCCCGGTCGTGTTCATCGTTTGTTCTATCTCCATCAATCATTTTACATGATATTGGCGGGATGATAAAGAAAAAACAGGATACAGATTATTGGAGGGGTCTTTGGTAATCTCATAAATTATCGTCCTTTTTGAGGATATTATGAAATCAACGGTAAAATTGGATAATTGGGAAAATAACCAAGGAAGAGAGGTATTTATTATGTCTTTTACGAAAAAACCCATCTATTTTCTATTATGCCTGATACTGGCTGCTGCCCTGGCAGGATGCGGCGGTCAAAATGCGGCTCCGACTGCCACTGTCGCGCCGACTGTTGAAGAACCTGCCGCGGTCACGGCAGAACCTGTCACTGAAGAAGTCGAAGCCCCGGCTGCAGAAGTGACCGGAGAGACCGTCGAACAGCCCGCTGAGGAAGCGGAAGCCCCGGCTGCCGAAGTGACCGAAGAGACTGTCGAGCAGTCCGCTGAAGAAGTCGAAACCCCGGCTGCCGAAGTGACCGAAGAGACTGTCGAACAGCCTGCTGAAGAAACAGAAGCCCCAGCAGCCGAAGTGACCGAAGAGACTGTCGAACAGCCTGCTGAAGAAACAGAAGACCCGGCTGCTGAAGTGACCGAAGAGACTATCGAACAGCCTGCTGAAGAAACAGAAGCCCCGGCTGCCGAAGTGACCGAAGAGACT
>CAYWGX010000047.1:9005-10525 GCA_964457635.1 uncultured Leptolinea sp. | reverse complement strand
CGAACAGCCTGCTGAAGAAACAGAAGCCCCGGCTGCCGAAGTGACCGAAGAGACTATCGAACAGCCTGCTGAAGAAACAGAAGCCCCGGCTGCCGAAGTGACCGAAGAGACTGTCGAGCAGCCTGCTGAAGAAACAGAAGTCCCGGCTGCCGAAGTGACCGAGGAGACTGTTGAAATCAGCGGTCCGGTGGTCGCCACAGTTGACGGTGAAGCAGTTTCTCTGGATAACTTTATCCAGGCTGTCACATTCAACCGCTATCAGTATCTGAACATGTACAGTCAATATGCCCAGATGTACAGCATGTACGGACTGCCTCTTGATTCCCTGGATGAGCAGATGGTCGGAATTCTCGGTGAAGAGGGTAAGGAAAGACTCGGTTCCGAGGTCATCGATCAACTGACCTATGACAAAGTCCTGGAGACGGAAGCCAAAGAAGCCGGCCTGGAAGTCACTGAAGATGAAGTTTACGGACAGCTCAAGACCATGTTCGGTTATGAAGATCCTGCCCCCGAAGAAGAAGGTCTTGCCGGGTTGGATTCTTTCAATGTTACACTGAATGCAACCGACAGCGAAGATGACAAAAACACTGCTTTCCGTAATTATGCGCAGAACATCCTTGACAGCGCTTACGGCAGTGCCGTTTCTTTCGATTATCTCAAAAATTACGCGAAACATATTCTGATCGACAATAAACTGTTCGCCCGGGAATTGGAAAACCGTGTCTTCGAGGCGGAAATGGTCAGTGCCCGCCATATTCTTGTCGAGGATGAAGAAACTGCGCTGGACATTCTTGAAAAATTGGATGCCGGTGAAGATTGGGCTGCTCTTGCCAGTGAACATTCGCTGGACACCTCCAACAAGGACAACAGCGGTGATCTTGGCTGGTTCGGCCGTGGTGAGATGGTCCTCGAATTCGAAGAAGCTGCCTTTGGCCTGGAACCGGGCGAAATCAGCGATCCGGTGAAAACCAGCTTTGGCTATCACATTATCGCCAGTGACGGCAAGGAAGTCCGCCCGCTCAGCGGTTCCGCATTGCAGAATGCCCAGAACGCTGCATATGATGAATGGACGCTCTCTCTGCGTGCAAAACACGACATTCAATCCAATGATGATGTCTGGATGAATGCAGTTCCTATGATTCCGGCCTTCACTCCTTCCGCATCCAATACCACAACTGCGGAACCGGTGGAAGCCGAACCTGCCGACGAAGAGACGACAGAGGCTGAAGTAACTGTTGAGGAACCGGTGGAAGCCGAGCCTGCTGCCGAAGAGACAGCTGAGGCTGAAGTAACTGTTGAGGAACCGGTGGAAGCCGAGCCTGCTGCCGAAGAGACAGCTGAGGCTGAAGTAACTGTTGAGGAACCGGTGGAAGCCGAGCCTGCTGCCGAAGAGACAGCTGAGGCTGAAGTAACTGTTGAGGAACCGGTGGAAGCCGAACCTGCTGCTGAAGAGACAGCTGAGACCGAAGTCACCGTTGAAGAACCGGTGGAAGAAATCGCAGCCATCCCTGTTTCCGAAG
>CAYWGX010000047.1:0-8905 GCA_964457635.1 uncultured Leptolinea sp. | reverse complement strand
GAAGTCACCGTTGAAGAACCGGTGGAAGAAATCGCAGCCATCCCTGTTTCCGAAGAGGAAGCAGAGGTTCTCGAATCCTCTGCAGAGGATCAGGCTGCAGAAACAGCCTCCGAAAACGCAGTTGTTGCAATTGTTGATGGAAAAACCGCCATCTATGCCGATGATTTCGTAAATATGGCTACCTACAACCGCTACCAGATCCTTGCTACCTACAAACAGTATGCGCAGTATTATGCAATGTTTGGTCTTCCTCTCGATGATGTGAACGCATATTACGAGGACTATATGGGAGAAGGCGGCAAACAGGAGCTCGGTGAGGCAACGATCAACATGCTGACCTACCTCAAGATGCTGGAGGAAGAAGCTTCCAACATGGAAATTCAGGTCAGTGACAAAGAAGTCACCGCTCAAATGAAACAGGCTTTTGGCTACGAAGAGGATACTGCTCAGGCAGAAACTTCACTTGGACTGGATTCCTTTAATCTCAATGCTGATGCCGGATTTGAATCAGAAGACGAAGATATGGAATTCCGCGCCTACATGGACATGAACCTTGATTTGGCATTTGACGGGAAGATCTCCTATGAATTCTTCCGGGATTCCATTTATCACAGTATGCTTGAGAATGCCGTCGTAGAAAAAATCCTTGAAGACCGTGTCTTCGAGGGGGAAATGGTCAATGCACGTCACATTCTGGTCGAAGAGGAGGATACTGCCAAAGAGATTCTCACAAAACTGGATGAAGGAGAAGAATGGGATGCGCTGGCTGCCGAATATTCCCTGGACACAGGGAACAAAGACAATGGCGGAGCCCTTGGCTGGTTCGGACATGATGTGATGGTCCCTGAATTTGAAGACGCTGCCTTCGCATTGGAACCGGGTGAAATCAGCGAACCGGTTCAGACAAGCTTCGGCTGGCATATCATCGCCTCTGATGGGAAAGAGCTTCGTCCGCTCGAGGATGAAGCCCTGGAAAGCGCCCAGAGTGAAGTGTATCAGGAATGGTATGACGGTGTGATTGCCAAACATCAGGTAGAATCCTATCCGGAAGTCTGGCTGCCGCTCGTCCCGACGGAACCTGTTTTTGAGCCTATCGTGATTGACACAAATGCCGAAAATTCGAATATCCCCACTTTCCATATCATCTCCGACGAAGAAGGCAGCTCAGAAGAAGATACTGAAGACGATGAGCTTCTCTCCATCATCAACACGGAACAGGAAGAAGCACTGACCATCAGCAATACCGAACAGGAGAATGTCGCCTACACGATCAATAACAACGCTGAAACGGATCGCGGAGAAGCATCTGATACGGCTGTTGAAACGCAGCCTGAAAATCAGCCGGAAGTGACTGAACAGGAAGAGGAAGCATTTTCCCTCACTAACATTGCGGAGAATAAATAAAACTTCTCCGAAATAGATAATTATTGGAAAATGCCGGATATACATCTTCCGGCATTTTCATATTTTATTTCGGTCCGGAAGAGGTAAAACCCGATAAATGATGATAAGATAGATAGCGTATGGTCTTTAGTTCGTTTGTCTTTCTCTGGATATTTCTCCCGATTGTTCTGATCGGAGCCTTCCTCACGAAAAAAAGAGGCAGCAATCTGTTTCTGCTGGCCATGAGCCTCTTGTTTTACGCATGGGGCGAGCCGAAATATATCGTTCTGCTGCTGATTTCCATCACGCTGAATTACTACAGCGGCCTGCTGCTGAGCAAAACTGCAAAACCGTCTCTCAGGACACTGCTGACAGCTTTGACAGTCGCGGCGAATCTACTGATGCTCGGCTATTTCAAATACTTCAACTTCTTCGCCGGGAATCTCAACAGTCTGTTCCATGCTGATCTGATCCCGTTGCGGAAGATCGCGCTTCCGATCGGCATCTCATTTTACACCTTTCAGTCAATTTCCTACATCGTCGATCTCTGCCGGGGAACGATCGAAGTACAGCGCTCCTGGATCGACCTGGCTTTGTATATCTCATTCTTTCCGCAGCTTGTCGCCGGACCGATCGTCAAATATAAAGATATCGCTGCATCACTCCGCTCCCGGCAGCTCACCATTGCACAGGCAATTCCGGGGCTGAGACGGTTCTGCTTTGGTCTTGCAAAAAAAGTCCTTCTCGCAAATACGCTGGGGTACACAGTAGACGGGATTCTCAGCCATCCCATCAGCGAGCTGTCCTGGATCCTTTGCTGGACCGCAGCCATCTTTTACACCCTGCAGATCTATTTCGACTTTTCCGGTTATTCCGACATGGCGATCGGCCTTGCGGAAACACTCGGTTTCCATTTCAAAGAAAACTTCAACCTGCCCTACTGCTCGTCCTCCATTCGTGAATTCTGGCGGCGCTGGCACATTTCCCTATCGACCTGGTTCCGCGATTACCTCTATATTCCGCTGGGCGGGAACCGCAAAGGCACCGTCCGCACCTACATCAATCTGATCATCGTCTTCTTTGCTACCGGACTATGGCACGGAGCCCAGTGGAACTTCGTCATCTGGGGCCTTTACCACGGCTTATTCCTGATCCTTGAACGGGTGCTGCCGCCAAAGAAGAGAGAAGGCAGCATCCTAAGCCGCATCTGCACCATGCTGATCGTCTGCATCGGATGGGTCTTCTTCCGTGCCGATGACCTGGCCATGGCAGGTGCTCAGCTCCGGCAAATGGTGAGCTTCTCCTCCACCGGGTCCTGGAACTTCAGCGAGGTCGTCGATCCGATAACACTTACGGTATTTGTTCTCAGCCTGCTGCTCTCCTTGGGAGCAGGGCAAACGATCTATCAGCGAATTCAGAGCCGGAACAACACCACAGCAGAAGTCCTCGGCAATCTGACCGCGGTCATTTTGCTCTTCCTCTCCATCGTGATGCTGGCCAACGCTGCGCATAATCCTTTCATTTACTTCAGGTTTTAGGAGAGCCAATGAAAAGACACGACTTGCTCTTCCTGATTTTCTTCATCCTCCTGACCTTTGCTCCGGTTCCGGTTTTTAGCATATTCCGGGAACGGATCGGCTACAAAAACACCGAAAACAAAGCCCAAAGTGAGTTCCCGGAGCTCAGCCGGCAGAACTTTTCCACCTGGCCGAAGCGATTCGAAGAATACCTCTCGGATAACCTACCTTTCAAAACCCAGTTCATCGAACTGTTCCGCGGATTCCAATTCAGCACCGGATTGGATTTCACGCAATCTGACGTGATCCGCGGAAAGAATGACACCCTCTTTTACCGGACGACCGTCGAAAACTACAAAGGCATCACCCGCTTCACCGATGAGGAACTTGCCCAAATCAGGGACAACCTGAACAAATTCTTCGCTCAAATGGAAGACAGAGGCGCCAAATGCCTGCTCTTCATTGCCCCGGACAAGGAACAGGTCTATCCGGAGCTGATGCCGGATCGCATATGGCGGATCACAGCGGAAAGCCGCGCTGACCAGCTCGCTGCCTATCTCGAAAAAGAAGCCGTGGACTTCCCCGTCCTCTACCCGAAACAGGCCCTCCGGAATTACGCCGCATCGACCCCGATCTACTACTCCACCGATACCCACTGGAACGACCTCGGCGGATGGGCAGCTGCCGAGCTGATCAAATCCGCCCTTACCGGTGAACCGGCAGAAACTACCCCGCCGCCTTATCACCGTTACGACAGCGAAGGCAAAGACCTCGCGGGCATGCTGGGGCTTTCAGAACGGATGCCGGAATTGAATGCAGTCGAAATCGACTACACGGACGGCATAGAAACCTACAAAACCCAGACCATCAATTACGGACATGTACAGCGCTATACCACCGACAGCACTGCCCCTGAAAGCCAAAAGAAGCTGATGGTCATCGGAGATTCATTCTCCGAATACTATGTCCGGGCGGCACTGCACGACATCAGGGATGTACTCTTCGTGACGCACGGAGACCTGAGCCTCATCGATCCGGAAGCGGAGACCCCGGATTACCTGGTGGTGATGCTGGTGGAAAGGAACCTGCCTTTCCTGCTCAGCTATTTCTATTGAACCACCCCGGCATCAGCCGCCTTCATCGCGTTCAGTAGGAAGGCCGAAGAACCCTCTCCCGGCTCAACCCGCTTCCGTGTCAAAACAGTGACGCCTGCTCCGGTGAGGAAGGAGAGCCCTCACTTCGCTCCGGCGCCCTGCTCACCGGCTTTTCTGCAGCTTTCGGCTCGTTCTTTTTCCCGGATGAGGGTTTTGCAGGCGGTTCATCCTGCTCCTTACCCATCGGCAGCCAGGTCACACCGGTTGCTTCATGCAGCAGGTTCTGCGTCACCGGTTCCAGCGAGCGGGCACGTCTTCCGTTTTTGGCAGCGGAGATCTTCAGCGGACGGAACCGTCCTGCCCCATAGCGCACATAGAGCAGAGCATTCGTCGAATCCACGGTAAAGAAACCGACGACCCGTGTGTTTTCCTTCAGGCGCAGGGCGATCACGCCCTGACCGTAGCGCCCCTGTTTCGGGAAATCAGACACAGCGATCTGACCGAGTGACCAGTCATTGAGGACAAAGCAGCAGTTGTCTTTCTCACTGACCAGCGAGGCGCCCGCAACCGCATCATCTCCCTTGAACTTGATGCCGTTCACACCGGCCGCCACCAGTCCCATGGGTCGCAGATCTTCCTGACCGAAGCGGATCCCCATGCCGTTCTTCGTGACCAGCATGATGTCCATGGTCTCCGACGGACTCACCAGAACGCACAGCAGCCGGTCGCCGGAATTGATCTTGCAAAGCGTGAAGGACTGCGACGAGGCAAACGGAACATCGCCCACCAGCGAGCGCTTCATCATCCCCTTCTCCGTGACCGTGATCACGGAAGCGCTTTCCTCCATTTTGTCCCTTGACGGCATGGCGAATAGAGTCACCGGGTTTTCATCCGCGGACCAGCCGGACACCGCCGCGAAATCGATACCCGCGGAGAAATCATCCACCTTCGGCAGCGTTTCTACATAGATCCCGCAGGTCTTCCCGGTCTCACTGACAATGTAGACCGTCTGCTGTGTGTCGGAGCGGACGATCCATTCCGGCACCGCAAAGCCGCGCTGCTTCACCGCATCCAGCTCGACCCGGCCGATCTTCCCGTCCCGCGTCAGACCGACAAAACAGTCTTCAGCCTGGATCAGCGCATTTGCCGTCAGCATCTCCTTCGAAGAGATGCCCTCCCCAAGCAGGGCGATCTGCGTACGGCGCGCGTCACCATAGGTCAGAACCAGGTCCCGCAGTTTGGACGCCAGCAGTTCACGCATTTTCAGCGGAGAAGCCAGCAGCTCTTCCATCTCCTGAATTGCCCGGCGCAGTGCTTCCAGTTCAGCCTGCAATTTGTCATATTCCAGATGAGTCAGACGTTTCAGCGGCATATCCAGAATTGCCTGGGTCTGTTCCCGGTCCAGATGGAAGCGGGCCATGATGGCATCTCGGGCGGCAGCCTCATTCTCCGACGAGCGGATGATATGGATGATCTCCTCAAGGTTGTCGATAGCTGTCAGCAGTCCTTCCAGGATGTGCGCGCGCTTTTTTGCTTTTGCCAGTTCGAATTCGGTTTTGCGCCGGATGACCTCGAGCTGATGGTCCGCATAGACCTTCAGGGCCTCCTTCAGGCTCAGCACCCGCGGTTTGTTGTCCACCAGTGCCAAAAGGATGATGCCGAACGTTGTCTGCAGCGGCGTATGTTTATAAAGGGCCCGCAGGATGTTGTCGGAATCCCCGGTCTTGGAGAGCTCGATCACAATGCGCATCCCCTGCCGGTCCGATTCATCGCGAAGATCGACGATACCCTCGATCACGCCGTCCCGCACCAGCTGCGCGATACGCTCGATGAGCCCGGTCTTGTTGATCTGATAGGGAATTTCGGTGATGATCAGACGGCTGCGGCCGCGGCCCATATCTTCCAGATGGACCCTGCCGCGCACCATCAGACGTCCCCGGCCGGTCGCGTAGGCAGAAACGAGCTCGTTCCTGGCATCTTCCAGCACGACAATGCCGCCGGTCGGGAAATCCGGCCCCTTGACATATTTCATCAGGTCTTCGACGGTGATATCCTCGTACCGTTCCCATTCCTGAAGCATGTAGATCACCGCATCACAGATCTCACCCAGGTTATGCGGCGGGATGTTCGTTGCCATGCCGACAGCAATGCCGCTGGCACCGTTCACCAGCAGGTTCGGCACGATCGCAGGCAGAACTTCCGGTTCTTTCAGGGTATCATCAAAGTTGCCGACGAAACCGACCGTCTCTTCGTCGATATCCTTCAGTATCTCCATAGAGATTTTGTCGAGACGGGCTTCCGTATAACGCATGGCAGCCGGGGGATCTCCATCCACGGAACCGAAGTTCCCCTGCCCGTCCACCAGCGGATACCGGATCGTGAAATCCTGGGCAAGCCTTGCCATCGCGTCATAGACCGCGGCATCCCCATGCGGATGATATTTACCGAGGACTTCACCGACGATACGGGCGGATTTTTTATAAGGCAGTTCAGGGCGGATCCCCATGTCATACATTGCATACAAGATGCGGCGCTGGACCGGCTTCAGCCCGTCCCTGGCATCCGGCAATGCGCGTGAAATGATCACACTCATCGCGTAGTCCAGATAGGACTGCTGCATCTCCTTATCAATATCGACTTGTCTTATTCCCCGTTCCGTATTTGCCATAGTTCCTCCGATAAATCTCCCAAAGGCTGCATTATAGCATCTTTTTGCTAATTAATACAGGGAAATCTTCAGGAAGTGAAGAAATTCATATGTAATGATTCAGAACCTGCAGCGCGGGACACCGGCTCCGTCCCCGGCGTCCCTTTTGGAAAATGCTGGTTAAATATGTGCCAACGGGGACGGTTCCTTCCGTCACCCTGCGGTGACTACAGGCAACCGGCCCCAATGGCACATTTATCAGTGGTTTCTTCGGTCGTAAAATTCATTTATCGTTTGAAAACCGGATAATTCCCGATCGCGATATCGATCCCGAGCTTTTCCAGGTTCCGGAAATCTTCTTCTTCATTGACGGTCCAGGTGTTGATCTCCAGCCCATACTGCTTGAGCTCCGCCGTGATTTCAGGGGTCAGATTGCGGAATGCCGGATGGTAGCAGGGGACATCCAGATCGTGCACATATTTGCCGGCGTTGATGATCCAACAGTCCGTCAGCAGGCCGCACTTCAGTTCCGGAGCCAGCTTCCGCATCCGCAGGATGGAATAATGATTGAAACTGGAGATGATGACACGATCGGAAAGGTCATATTTCCGAACGCAGTTCATCACCGCCTCTTCAATGCCCTCATACTCGAATACGCCGGTCTTGAGCTCGATGTTGGTCATGGCATCCTTGTCCGCCATATATGCCAGCACTTCACACAGCGTCGGGATCGGATTGATCCCATACTGTCCCGCAAACTTGAAAGATGCATCCAATTGCCGCAGCTCTTCCAGCGTATGATCCTTTACCCGGCCTTTCCCGGTCGTGGTACGGTCCAGCGTCTCGTCATGGATCACCACCAGCTTTCCGTCCTTGCTGAACTGCACGTCCAGCTCGATCCCGTCTGCACCTGCTTCGATAGCCTTCTGAAAAGCCAGCAGCGTATTTTCAGGGTAATTTCCGCTGTATCCCCGATGTCCGAATAATTTTGTCATGGTTGTCCTTTCTGTATTGTCTTTAAGAAAACACTGAATAATGTGCCATTGGGGACGGTTCCTTCCGTCACCATCCGGTGACTTCAGGCAACCGGCCCCGTTGGCACATATTTATCAGTGCTTCCATAGTTATTTTTATCCTGTTATTCCGTTCGCCGCCTTCAGATCCAGCCAGAAAACGGGCCGAAGGTAGCCGCCGAAGTTATTGACGCCAAAGCCGACGGTGTTGACATATCCGCTGAAGCACACCAGGGAAGCCGTTTTGCTGCTGGAACCGCGTGTCCGGAGCCACCACCAGGACTCGCCATTGATCTCATTGACATAAGGACGGCCGTTCTCCAGCGCATATTCAGTCCCGATGCACTGGCGTGTTTCATCATCTTGAAAATAGGCAGCCGCCTCATCAATGCTCAGCAGGAAGATATGGTCTTCCGTGTCGTTCCCGCCGGGCATACCGGTAGTCGGGTTGGCCGGGTTCGGGTTGAGCACCGGCAGGACGCGGGCCCGTTCGGCGGGATCGAACACAAGGTGCAGGAATTCACCGTTCAGCCATTTCCGCAGGCTGCTGTTTTCCCATGTTACGCGCGTCCATTCTTCATTATAGGGCTTTGCATCCAGTGCATATCTGCTGATGAGCAGGGCACGGTCATTTTCGATATTCAGCACCTGCCATTCTACAGCTTCAGTTCCGTTGCTCAAGTCATTGTCCTGCTCATAGCTGCCGAATTTGATCACATCGCCAACCGCCAGGGTCTCCGGTATGGGAGCCGGCAGCACAGGGCCGGCGGTTTCGGTGGAAATTTGATTTCCCTGCTGCCGGACGAACAAAAAGATCAGGGCTGCCGCGAAAATGCCCGACAGAAAGATCGTTATGGATTTCTTTTTCATACATGAGGTCATAATACTTTTGAGCACAGCTCCTCCTTGATACGTTTTTTTATAATAATCCTTATTCTATTTTACCATGAAAGAAATAAGCCTTCAAGCGAAAAGAGGGGGCAGATCCCCAATACAAGGTGAAGGATGAAAGTTGAAGGGTGAAGGTGTTGACGGGGAATCAGCCCCCTCGTTCTTCGGGATCTGACTCCTTCTTCGCAAGCAAAGCACTCGGGGGCGAGCGAAGCACGCGGGGACGGTTTCGCTGCTGCCGCGGAGCCGGCACTGCGGAACCGTCCCTGTGTGCGCTCAATTGCGAGAAGAGGAGGCGCACAAGGGGACGGTTCTTGCGTGTTGGCTTCGCAACAACGCAAAAACCGTCCCCGTTGTGCT
>CAYWGX010000046.1:9978-16981 GCA_964457635.1 uncultured Leptolinea sp. | reverse complement strand
TCGATCGGGATGCGTTCCGCAAAATCCGTCTTGAAGCTGTCGATGCCGGTATCCACCAGTTTGCGCAGTTTATCCTGATACCATTTCTTCGCCGCCGGATTGGTGAAGTCGACGATCGCCAGCCCCGCCTGCCAGATATCCACCTGCTTGATGCCTTTCCCGTCCGCTCGCTGCAGGAAGTAACCGTTCTTCAGTCCTTCCTCGAAGAATTCGGAGCCCTGTCCGACATAGGGATTGAACCAGGCGCAGGTGTGCAGTCCGCGTTTATGACATTCCGCGATGAGCTTTTCCGGGTCGGAAATGACTTCCCGATCCCATTCGAAATCGGTGAGGTGGAATTCCCGCATCCAGAAGCAGTCAAAATGGAAGACGTGCAGCGGGATGTTCCGCTCCGCCATGCCGTTGATGAAAGACATGATGGTGTTCTCATCATAGCTGGTGGTGAAGGAAGTGGTGAGCCACAGCCCGAAGGACCAGGCAGGCGGCAGCGCCGGTTTGCCGGTCAGGTCGGTATACTTTTGCAGCACATCCTTCGGTTCGGGACCGTAGATGAAGTAATAGCGCAGCTCCTCACCCGGGACAGAGAAACCGACATACTCCACTTTCTCGCTGGCAGTCTCAAATTCCACCGGGCCGCTGTGATCGACAAAGATGCCGTAACCCCGGTTGGTCATGTAGAAGGGGATGCACTTATACGCCACCTGGGAAGCGGTACCGCCATCCTCGTTCCAGGTCTGCACTACCTGTCCGTTTTTCACGAATGAGGTGAAGCGTTCCCCGAAGCCGTAGACACATTCACCGGGTTTGAGGGAAAGTTCGGAGACCATATAGGGCTTGTAATTGCCGGAGAGGTAATTCTCGTCACAAAACATGGTGGAGGGCTGCCTGTCCCAGCGCATATAGCCCAGGTTGCGGAAGGAGCAGGATGTGATGATTTTGCCGTTCGCCTCGAAGCTCATCAGCCAGTCATCGTTCATCTTCACCCGCAGTGTCACTTCACCTGTAGTGAGGACCGCCTCTTTTTCATCGATGCTCACGGTATAGGGAACTTTCGTTTCCGTCACGTCAAAGCGCGGCTCATGGGCATCATAACCCATGAAATGACGCACCCGCACCTTGATCACATTCTCAGCCGCCGCGGTGAATTCCACGGTCAGCGCCGGCTGGTCGATGGTGGCCGCCCGTCCGGTGATCTTGTTGGCGGGCGCCAGTACCCGTATCCCGCCGGGAATCTCTTCGGCATGATATGCCTGTGCCACGTACTGCGGGTTCGAACGCTCACTGCGGAGCCAGTAACCTTCTGTAAATTTCATAAATCCTCCGGGGTAAATGAATATGCTTATTCAAGCTCGTAGACAAAATCAAGATCATGGTAGGCGGCATCTGCGGTGTCATCCGTCCAGTAGCGGTGAAGGACCTCGGCTCGGTCGTCATAAGTCATCTGCATTTCGAAGCCGTCATCAAACACGATCAGCCAGGCGTCGCCGGAGCGCTGCAGCTCACCGGTTTCTTCAATAAATCCCGTTTCCGCCGGGATCGTATTGATCACCTGATGTCCGTTAATGGAAAGGCGATTGACGCTCTCCGCGTAAAGCGACTGAGACGTTTCCGGGTCCAGCAGCACCGGTTCCTGGCCGGGTTCGCGGGAGTATACCTTCGTCATGCGGAAGGTTCCCTGCGGAATCTTTTTATAGACAAAATCCAGGTCATGATAAGCAGCTTCGGGAGCATCATCCTTCCAATAGCGGTGCAGTGTGTTCTGCTCTTCATCATAGAAGAATTCCATCTCATCCGGTGGGATGATATCCGCTTCATTTTCATCCGAGGGTCTGTGGGTGCTGTTGATGACCATCAGGACACGATCATCGGTCTTTTCCCAATAACCAAAGGTGGTGACCCCTTCCATTGTCAGCTCGGCAGAGCCGTCTGCCATGAGGGCGTAGATGTTCTCCTTCTCGGCATAAACAGAGGCCGCATTGTCCGGCTCAAGAATGAGTCTGTCTTCCGAGGAAGCGTTCTCATAAACCCTGTCCAGCATCCAGGATCCGATCACCGGGGATTCCGCAGTTTCCCGGTCAGCGTAAACAGACAGAGAAAACAACAGTGTCATCAGGAACAACATAACCAGCCAAATACGTCTCAACATAAAAATCATCTCCTTTATCCGGGTAAAGTTTTTATTATTGTTAGATACCCATAATTATAACTGCGAATTATCGGGAAGACCAGTTCCTATGTTGTTAGGAAAACACTGATGATTTCAATATGTGTCAAAGTGACCTGTGTTGACTCAATTCTGAGTCAGCAGAACAGATCTCATGGACTTTTTAGCAAATTGATTTCCGTAATTCCGGATCAGAGAATCGTATATTTTATATTGGTCCTCCGCTGAAACGTTTTATATCTGATTTGCAGGAAAGGAATAAATAAATTTCTTGACAAATGATAAACAGTTACATAAAATAACAAATCATAAAAATAAAAACCGTTGATGCGGAGATAACGGCGGCAATGCCCCTACAGAGAGCCCGCGATGCTGAGAATCGGGCAGGAAACAAACCGTCAAATGGACCGCGGAGGGCGCAGTCAAAGGTTTTCCCACCGAGTATTCTGCGACGTGAAGGTATACGTGAGTTGCCGGGGATATGTTGGTATCCCGCTAAGCGCATGGTCCAAAGCCATGAATCAGGGTGGCACCGCGAAAGAGATTTCGTCCCTGACAGATCAAACTTCTGTCAGGGATTTTTATTTTCCAGGGCGGAAGAAAAATAAAAAGGATGCAGTCATGATTAAAGAAGCAATTGTCAAAATCGTCTCCAAGGGCGATCTCACTTACGATGAAGCTTATGCCGTAATGAACGAGATCATGAGCGGTCAAACCACTGCCACCCAAAACGCCGCCTTCCTTGCAGCGCTTTCCACCAAGTCCGCTAAAGCCGAGACCAAGGATGAGATCGCGGGCTGCGCGGCTGCCATGCGGGATCATGCCACCCGGGTCGAAACCGGCCTGCCGGTGCTGGAAATCGTCGGTACCGGCGGTGACAACGCCCAGAGTTTCAACATCTCCACTACCTCCGCCCTGATTGCTGCTGCCGGCGGTGCAAAGGTCGCCAAGCATGGCAACCGGGCCGCCTCATCCAAAAGCGGCACTGCTGACTGTCTGGAAGCTTTGGGTGTAAACATCGATCAGAGTCCGGAAAAATGCATCGAACTGTTGGAAAAGGTTGGAATGTGTTTTTTCTTTGCGCAAAAATATCACACTTCCATGAAATATGTCGGCGCTATCCGAAGGGAACTGGGCTTCCGTACTGTATTCAATATCCTCGGACCGCTTACCAATCCTGCAGGTCCGAAGATGCAGCTGCTTGGCATTTATGACGAATACCTCGCCGAACCACTGGCACAGGTTTTGATCGATCTCGGCGTTGAACGCGGGATGGTGGTCTACGGACAGGATAAGCTGGATGAGATTTCCCTGAGCGCCCCGACAACTGTCGTGGAGTTCAAGGATGGCTGGATGAAAAAATACGTCATTACACCGGAAGATTTTGGCCTGACCCGCTGCACCAAGGCCGATTTGGTTGGCGGCACACCGGCAGAAAATGCAGCTATTACCCGGGCGATCCTGAAGGGAGAAGAACAAGGTGCAAAACGTGACGCGGTGTTGATGAATGCGGGAGCCGCCCTTTATATCGCAGGAAAAGCTGATTTCATGGCAGAGGGAATTCATCTGGCTGCAAACCTCATTGACTCCGGCGCGGCAGCCGTTACGCTGGAAAAATTCATCGAGGTCAGTAATCAATGAACATTTTGGAAGAGCTTGCAGCATATGCCCGGCAGCGGGTGGCAGCCGATATGGCGGAGGTTCCGCTTGAAGCGATGAGGGAACTGGCTTTGTCAAAAAACTTCGATGAGGGGAAAGCTTTCACCGAAGCTTTGCTCCGTCCGGGTCTCTCTTTTATTTGTGAGGTTAAGAAGGCATCCCCGTCAAAAGGATTAATCGCCCCGGATTTTCCCTATCTCACCATCGCACGGGAATATGAAGCTGCCGGGGCAGATTGCATTTCCTGCCTGACGGAGCCGAAATGGTTCCTCGGTTCCGATCAGATCTTTCGAGAGATTCGTGCCGCAGTAACCACACCGATGATACGCAAGGATTTCACTGTCAGTGACTACCAGATCTATCAGGCAAAGGTAATGGGCGCCAATGCGGTGCTGCTGATCTGCGCGATCCTTGAACCGGAGGAGCTTTCCCGATATCTGGCGTTGTGTGAGAAGCTTGGTCTGGCTTCATTGACCGAAACTCACAACGAAGAGGAGATCGCGATGGCTGTAGATGCGGGGGCGAAGATCATCGGGGTCAACAATAGGAACCTTAAAGATTTTTCGGTAGACTTTGACAATGCGGCCAGGCTGAGGGATCAAATTCCTTCCGGCTGTATTTATGTGGCAGAAAGTGGAGTGAATGGACCTGATGATATAAAAAAACTAAAGGAAATCGGAGCTGATGCGGTATTGATCGGTGAAGCGCTGATGCGCGCGGACAATAAAGCTGCGATGCTTACGGAGCTGCGGGAGGCGAAACGATGACACAGATCAAGCTATGCGGAATGACCCGCGTTATCGATATACAAGCAGTCAATGCACTCAAGCCTGACTATATCGGCTTTGTCTTCTGGCCGAAAAGCAAACGCTGTGTGACAGCGGAAGATGCCGCGGAGCTAAAATCCATTCTCGACCCGGATATCGCAGCGGTAGGCGTATTTGTCGATGAGGAGCCGTCTATCGTCGCGGATTTGCTCAATCGGGGAATAATCGATATCGCCCAGCTGCATGGGAGCGAAGATGAAAGCTATATCAGCCGGTTGAGGGCCTTATCAAAAAAACCGGTAATTCAGGCCTTCCGTATCCGTGAACCGAAAGACCTGCTTCCTGCCGCTGCCAGCAGCGCGGAAGGCATTTTGCTGGACGCAGGCAAGGGTGAGGGAATGGTTTTTGACTGGGAACTGCTGCGCAATTTTGACCGTCCTTATTTTTTAGCGGGCGGGCTGACCCCGGAAAATGTTCGTGAGGCTATCGAGCGGCTTCATCCCTACGCGGTGGATGTCAGTTCCGGCATCGAAACCAATGGTGTGAAAAACGCTGAGAAAATGGCTGCGTTTGTGAGTGCGGTCAGGAGTTAGGTATCAGGTGTCAGGCATCAGGACTTAGTCAAATAAAGACCTGATACCTAAATCCTATACCCTATACAGAAAGGAATTATATGACGAATCCGAAAGGACGATTTGGAATTTACGGCGGACAGTATATACCGGAAACGTTGATGAACGCTGTTATCGAGTTAGAAGCGGCATATGAACATTATAAAAACGATCCGGAATTTTGCTCGGAGCTTTCGATACTTTTCAATGAATATGCAGGACGGCCTTCCCGCCTCTATAACGCGGAGAAAATGACAAAGGACCTGGGTGGTGCAAGGATCTATCTCAAACGGGAAGACCTGAACCACACCGGCGCTCATAAGATCAATAATGTCCTCGGTCAGGCGCTGCTGGCAAAAAAGATGGGCAAGACCCGCCTGATTGCGGAGACAGGTGCCGGACAGCATGGAGTCGCCACAGCCACTGCTGCTGCCCTGATGGGAATGCAGTGTGTCGTTTTTATGGGCGAAGAAGATACCAGACGACAGGCGCTCAATGTCTACCGCATGCGCTTGTTAGGTGCAGAGGTGGTCCCGGTAAAAACAGGCACCGCCACGCTGAAAGATGCGGTCTCGGAGGCTATGCGTGAATGGACCTGCCGCATTGACGACACCCATTACTGTCTCGGTTCTGTGATGGGACCACACCCCTTCCCCACCATTGTTCGGGATTTTCAGGCGGTCATCTCCAGAGAAATCCGGACGCAGATACTGGAAAAGGAAGGACGTCTGCCGGACGTTGTGCTTGCCTGTGTAGGCGGCGGCAGCAATGCGATCGGCAGTTTTTATCATTTTATTGATGATCCCATGGTGCGTCTGATCGGTTGTGAGGCTGCCGGACGTGGAATCGACAGTTTTGAGACCGCTGCCACCATGAACACCGGTCGGGTCGGCATTTTCCATGGCATGAAAAGCTATTTCTGTCAGGACGATTACGGCCAGATCGCACCGGTCTATTCCATCTCTGCCGGGCTGGATTATCCCGGCATTGGTCCGGAGCATGCCTGGCTGCATGATATCGGCAGGGCGGAATATGTGCCGGTCACGGATGAGGAGGCTGTCTGCGCCTTCGAATATCTGGCAAAAACTGAGGGGATCATCCCCGCGATTGAGTCTGCTCACGCGGTCGCCCATGCGCTGAAGATCGCGCCATCGATGGCATCGGAACAAATCATCGTCATCACCATCTCCGGACGCGGAGACAAGGACTGTGCTGCAATTGCCCGCTATCGAGGGGAGGATATCCATGAATAGGATCAGTAAAGCTTTTGACCATGGAAAGGCGTTTATTCCCTTCATTACCTGCGGTGATCCTGACCTGGAGACCACCAAAGCCTGTATCTGCGAAATGGTGCGGAACGGGGCAGACCTCATCGAGCTGGGAATTCCCTTTTCCGACCCTACTGCGGAGGGTCCGGTGATCCAGGGGGCAAATATCCGCGCGCTTGCCGGCGGAGTGACGACGGATATGATTTTTAAGATGGTCGCTGAGCTGCGGGAAGATGTGACTGTTCCGCTGGTCTTTATGACCTATGCCAATGTGGTTTTTTCCTATGGTGCGGAGCGCTTTCTGACTGCCTGTGAGCAGACCGGGATCGACGGGCTGATCCTGCCGGACCTACCCTATGAGGAGAAGGAAGAATTCCTGCCGGTCTGCAGGAAACATGATGTGGCACTGATCTCTTTGATTGCCCCAACCTCCGCGGGAAGAATCGCGCAGATCGCAAAAGAGGCTGAGGGTTTTATTTACCTGGTCTCAAGCCTGGGCGTTACCGGTACCCGCAGCGAGATTACCACGGATCT
>CAYWGX010000046.1:0-9968 GCA_964457635.1 uncultured Leptolinea sp. | reverse complement strand
CAGTAAATATATTCTATTTCATTTACTTGAAATTCATTAACCACGGATCTGGATTCTATTGTGCATGTGATAAGGGAGAATACAAAAGTCCCCTGTGCCATCGGGTTCGGCATTTCCACACCCGGGCAGGCAGCGAAAATGGCATCAATCGCTGACGGTGCCATTGTCGGTTCTGCAATCATTAAAATTCTGGCACAATATGGGGTAGATGCTCCGCCTTATGTGGGAACGTTTGTGAAGAAAATGAAACTCGGGATCAACGGGCAGAGATAGAAAATCGAAACCGGTCCTGCGAAGGTCTGCTATCCTGATACGAGACTCATCGACCTCTTTTATGCATATCGCAAAATTTGTCATTACAAATTATCATGATCAAAGGTTTTAGATATACAAAAAAAGGGTGCCATGCGGCACCCTTTTTTTTGTAAAAATCTGAATTACTTAGTTTTCCAGCTTGACCCAGGTTTCTTCGATCTGTTTGCAGGCGGTATCTTTGTCGATGGTGCCGGCGATGTAGGCCTGGAGGGTTTCACCCATTGCCTGATGGGAAGCGTCGGTGAAGTAGGTGATGGAAAGGGCAGCGACACCGTCGGATTCGGCCAGAGCGTCACCCTGCTTGATCACTTCCATGTCCGGAGCTTCAGCACCCTTCACCGGAGGAATCACACCGGCGACATTGTTGAACCAGGCTTTGCCATAATCACTGGTGTACCACCAGTTAACGAAGTCGAGGGTTTCCTGCAGGACGGCGGAATCTTTGTTGATGCGCAGGGCCTGGTCGGAACCACCGATCACACGGGCATGATCCGGGTTGTCATCGACAGGATAGCCGACGAATCCCAGGTGCAGGTCAGGGTTGATCTCGAGCATGTCAGCTTCAACCCAGGCACCCTGTCCGACGACCATGGCAGCCTTGCCGATGGCGAAGTCAGCAACTTCGGTAGACAGGAAGGATTCCAGCGGTTTGGCATCGCCGTATTTCACAACGAGATCAATGAAATCGAAGAAGTTGTTGTAGAGAACGGGGTAGTCAGCGATGTGTGCTTCGCCCTTGATGAAAGCATCAGCCAGAGCGGCCGGATCATCGGAAGCGGCATCAAAGAAGGTCTGCCAGGCGTGCTTGAAGACCCACCATTCGCCGAAACCTGAGGTGAAAGCCTGATAGCCGGCTTCGTTCAGTTTTTCAGCGACTTCTTTCAGTCCTTCGAAGGTTTTCGGGAATTCAGCAATGCCGACTTCTTCGAAGATATCTTTGTTGTAGAGCATGCCGAAGTAGTTGCCCTTGATGGCGAAACCATGGACTTCATCGCCGCTCATCATCACGCCCTTAACCGCGTCGGTCATGGCATCAGCTGCCGGCTGATCGGCGAAGTTATAGGAATAATCGAGGTAAACAGCGATTTCCTTGCCGGAGGTGGAGCCGAAGATGTCGGGGGTGGAACCGGCGTTGATCTTCGCCTTCAGCAGAGTCGGGTAGTCACTCTGGGTGGTTTCATAGTTGATGGTGACATCCGGGGCGACAGTCTTATACTCTTCGATCAGGGTGTTGATCGCATCGGCATATTCCGGGCTGGGGATGAACATGTAGATATCCGCAGCCGAAACCGCGCTGACAAGAACTGCTGCAAACATGCAGACAACCAATAAAACACTTAATTTCTTCATTCTTTTCTCCTTATTTTTTTCAGGCGGCAGGAGATAGGATATAGAATCGCGCTCCCATTTCCTTACTCCCTTCCGCCTGTTTCTTACTTCTTCATTCTTCCTTCATCATTCTTCATTCTTCATTTCTTATTTCTTATTTATCCCTTCACCGCTCCCGCGACCACACCTTCAATGATGTACTTCTGCAGCAGCACGAAGACAATGATGGACGGGACGATCGCCAGCACCATGGAGGCCATGGCGTACTGCCACTGGGTGTTGAACTGCCCGACAAAAGTATAGGCCGAAAGCACCAGTGTCTTGGTTTTCGCAGAAGAGTTGACCATCAGCAGCGGCAGCAGGAAGTCATTCCAGATCCACATCACATCCAGCACGATGACTGTGATGGTGACGTTTTTCAGCAGCGGGAAAATCACGCTGAAGAAGGTACGGATGGTAGAGGCACCGTCGATCTTGGCGCTCTCGTCAATTTCCTTCGGGATGGTGTGCAGGAAGTTGCAGTAGATAAAGGTCGCCATGGGAATCCCAAAGCCCCAGTACTGGATACCCAGCCCCCAGATACTGCCGGAAAGGTGCAGCACGTTCATCACTTTCAGCAGCGTGATCATGATGGTCTGGAAGGGAATCAGCATCGGCGTGATGATGAGCGTATGGACGAAATTGGTGTAACGGTTCGGCCGCCGCTCGATGATATAAGCCGTGAAGGATGAGAACAGCACGATGCCGGCGATGCCGACTACTGTGATGATCACGTTGTTCAGGAACAGGCTCCAGTAGTTCATCTTGTCCATCACGTAGGAATAGTTTTTCCATTCGATCTTGGAAGGCAGAGCGATGACATCCATCACCACTTCCCGGAAGGGCTTGACAGAATTCATGAACATCAGGAAGACGGGGTAGATATAGACCAGTCCGACGATCACGATGATGACCTCAAGGATCACCAGATAAAGGCGTTGTTTGCTTGCTCTTGTCATAATCCCACGTCCCTCTTGTTGAATGCTTTCAGCACGACCTGTGTCAGGACCAGTACGAACAGAAAATAAACGATCGATTCAGCCGAACCGAGGCCGTAGTTGTTGTTTTGGAATGCCTCCCGGTAGATCTCCAGTGTGACGGAAGCTGTCGCTTTGCCGGGACCGCCCTGGGTCAGGGCCAGGATGATGTCGAAGACCTTCAGCGAGTTTGTCAGGGACATGAACACGCAGGTGGTGACAGAGGGCCAGAGCATCGGGAAGGTGATGGCAAAGAATCTGCGGACGCCGGAAGCGCCGTCAACGGTGGCGGCTTCCAGAATGTCACTGGGGATTGCCTGCAGTCCCGCGATATAAAGCACGATGTAAAAACCCACCGATTGCCAGATGCCGACAAAAGCTACAGAGTAAAATGCCAGGTTCGGGTTCCCCAGCCACGAAAGGTTCAGCCATTGCCAACCGGTCATCTCGAAGAGCTTCGCGAATCCCTGGGAGAAGATGAATTTCCAGATGAAGCCCACGATGGTCATGGACATGATGTAGGGAACAAAGAAAACCCCGCGCATCAGGTTCGCCAGCTTGAACTTCTGTGTCAGCGCCACTGCCAGTGCCAGGGCGAAGATGTTTGCAAAGATGATGAACACCACTGTATATTTGGTGGTAAAGATGATTGAATTAAGAAAATTGCTGGATTTGTCGGTGAAGATGGTAATAAAGTTCTGCAGTCCGATAAACTCCGGCTCTTTGGAAATCCCGTTCCATTTTGTCAGCGAATAATAGCCGCTGAGAATGAAGGGAATATAGATGGTTGCGGAGACAAGGATTATCGCCGGCAGTGTAAATAAAACGTTTTCGATTTGCTCTTTTCGTTTTGCACCCATATAAGCTCTGACTTTCCTTTCTGAAAAAGATAGGCTGTTTAATTCTACATGAGGATCAAGAAACGAATATCACGAAAATTCAATGATGAATATAACCAATTTGATCCTGTTACAGGATGGGTTTTTTCAGGGGAAGACCGGTGCGGCGGGGATAGCCGGCGGGGGTTGGGCTGAGCTTCGGTATCTTCACCAGCCAGCGTTTTCCGTCCACATCCGGCAGTTTCACTTCTGTCAGTTCTGCATCCGCTCCGCCGAGTTTGTGTATGGCGTTTTCGGCTGCTTTCACTTCTTCCGGGGCACTCTCACCTTTCATCGCCAGCATACATCCGCCAACTTTGACCAGCGGCAGAAGATATTCACAGAGAACCGGCAGGCCAGCTACCGCGCGGGCGGTGGCGGCGTCAAATTTTTCCCGATATGCTTTGTTTGCGCCCAGCTCTTCGGAGCGATCCTTCAGCACTTTTACGCCTTTCAGATGAAGGGTGTCTGCCGCCAGCTGACAGAAATCCGCTTTTTTACCGACGGAATCCACCAGGGTCAGGCGCAGTTCCGGATAGAAGATCCGCAGCGGGATACCGGGAAATCCGGCGCCGGTGCCGATGTCGATCAGTGATTTTCCGTTCAAGTCGCCGAGAACCGGAACACAGCTGAGGGAGTCGAGAAAGTGCTTGATGCGGATGCCTTCGGGATCCCGGACGGCGGTCAGGTTGATCCTGGAGTTCCAGTCTATCAGCAGGGCTTCGTAAACCCGAAACTGCCCCTGCTGTTCCTCGGAAAGCTTCACGCCGAATAATGTCTCAGCAGACCGGATCCATTCCTCATTTTTCATATTTCAGGTCCTTGCGTATTTTTATATATGAGATTACATCCCAATTCATATCTAAAGTATGACAACTGACAACTGACGTCTAATGTCTAACGTCTATCGTCTGTTCTCTCTGTCTTACGACTTCAAAGATCAGGATCCCGGCGGCGATCCCGGCGTTCAGAGACTCGATCTGCCCCGGCATCGGGATGAGGATGCGTGCATCGGAAAGAGCGAGGGCCCTGCCGCAGGGTCCGTTGGCTTCCGAACCGATGATCAGCGCAGTGGAGCCCCGCAGATCGGTCTTCCAGCAGGAGACACCGCCATCGGAGTCCGCGGCCAGGATCTGCATTTTTGGAAAGGATCGCAGCCAGGTTTGAGCCTGATCCCAATCCATGCGGGCAAAGGGCAGGCGGAAATGGGTTCCCATTCCGGAGCGGATGACTTTCGGACTGAATTCATCCGCACAGCCGGGCATCAGCAGCAGTGCATCCGCATTGGCGGCGGCAGCCGTACGGAACAGTGTACCGAGATTGCCCGGATCCTGGATCCCGTCAGCGATGATGACAAAATCCGCCTTCTCCGGCAGGGGCAGGGGCGCCATACGCATCACTGCCAGTACGCCCTGCGGGGAATCCGTGCTCGCGATGGAATCCATCAGCTGGGGCGTGATCTCTTCAACCGGGGTACCGGCAGCCGCAAAAGACTGAACCAATGATTCAGCCCGCGGTGAAAGCGGTGCACACCAGAGCAGGTAAGCACAGTCCCGGGCATGGGGCAGGGCTTCCTCAACAAGCCGTATTCCTTCCGCGATATAAAGACCGGCAGCCTCTCGTTCTTTGCGTTTGCTGCCCAGTCTGCGGACTTCCTGGATCTTTTTGTTCTGTGCGGATGTGATCAAGAAAAACCCCCGGTGTTCACCTGTAAATCCTAACGCTCATTTCTGATTTCTTATTTCTTATTTCTGATTTTACATGGGTCCTTTCCGTCCGAACTGTTTTTCCAGCAGGTCGATGCTCAGGTGGATCATCGTCGGACGTCCGTGAGGGCAGGTGCGCGGAGAGCGGCATTGCTCCAGATCACGGATCAGAGCCCGCTGTTCGTCGGTCGTCAGGGTCTGTCCGGCTTTGACCGCCATGCGTTTGCAGACATAGGAGGCGATTCGTTCTGAAGTCAGCCCCTGCATCGGGACGTTGTCATTTTCAATATCTTCCACTACGGCTGCGATTGCGGCTGCCGGGGATCCCTTTTCAAAGAGCGTCGGCATGGCGATGACACGGAAGGCGGAAGGGCCGAATTCTTCGATCTCAAAGCCGAGATGCTTGAGGATCGGCATGTTTTCTTCCAGAGCGGAAGCCTGCCAGGGCGGCAGCTGCACCACCGCAGGTTCCAGCAGCGCCTGAGAGACGATGGTTCCGTTGGCTTCGGCGTCCAGCATTTTTTCGTAGAGAATGCGCTCATGGGCTGCGTGCTGGTCGATCAGGTAAAGACCGTCCGGACCTTCAGCGATGATATAGGTTGATCCGACCTGTCCGATCCAGCGCAGGATCGGGAAGAAGGGAGCAGCTGATTGCGGAGGAATCGGCTGAGGCGGAATGTAAGCCTGTTGCTGCGGCTGCTGCGGCAGCGGATCGGGCTGCGGTGCCGGTGTAGATGGCTGCGGCATGAAAGGCTGATAAACTGCCGGTCCGGGCTGCCATGGTTCTGCCGGGGAGAAATTTCCGGCAGAGCTCTCTGTTGGAGTTTCCGGAACGGAGGGTGCCGCCTGAGGACTCTGATTCATCAGGTTGGAGCGCCACAGCGGTTCGGCTGTCGGTACGCCCTGTCCGTTCGGGTCAAAAGGCGGAGGTGTCGTTTGGCGATAGGAAGGCCAGGCGACAGGTGTGTTCAGCTCCGGTACGGGAGACTGGGTGATGAGTCCCCGTTTGACAGCCCGGTGGACCCCGCCGATGATCCTGTCTGGATTCTTGAAGCGTACTTCTGCCTTGGCCGGATGGACGTTGACGTCCACATCCTCCGGGTCGACGGTAATAAAAAGGGCGATCAGCGGAAAACGTCCCACCATGATCAGGGTTTGGTAAGCCCGCTGGACGGAAGAATTCAGCGCCTGTTCCTGGACCCAGCGTCCGTTGACAAAATAGTTCATTTCCTTGCGGTTGGAGCGGGTCAGGCCTACCGGTGAGATGAACCCAAAGATAGAAAGCCCTTCCTCTTCCAGTTCCACTTCGATGAACTGTTTGGCGATGTCCAGTCCGTAGATTGCCGAAAGGATCTCCCGATAATTACCGTTGCCTGTCGTCTGCAGGGTGGTTTTGTTTTCGTTGATCAGCTCCCAGCGGATGTCGGGATAAGCCAGGGCGTAGCGGGAGACGAGGGTCTCGATCTGGTTGCGTTCCGTGGTGTCGCTTTTTAGGAATTTCAGGCGTGCCGGCACGTTATAAAACAGATCTTCGATCATGATGGTGGTGCCGAAGGGGGCACCAACCGGTTTGAGGGAGGTAACGAACCCACCGTCAACCACGATGCGGTGCCCGGTCTCACTGTCAGCAGTGCGGGTGGTGATGGTCATGCGGGAGACCGAGCCGGCTGCTGCCAGTGCCTCCCCCCGGAAACCCAGGGTGCGGATGTGGAACAGGTCATCGGCAGTACGCAGCTTGGAGGTGGCATGCCGTTTGACCGCTGTCTCCAATTCGTCTGCCGGGATACCGCAGCCGTCGTCGATGATCTCGATCAGTTTTTTCCCGGCCTGTTCGATGTGGATGACGATCTTTTTCGCTCCCGCATCGATGGCATTTTCGATCAGTTCCTTGACGACCGAAGCCGGCCGCTCGATCACTTCACCTGCCGCAATTTGGCTGGCGACCTCATCCGCTAATACCTGAATCGTCACAGTAATTTTGCCTTTCCACCGGGACCGGAGCTGAGGATGCCCCTGATTCCTTTGATTTTTTCAAGCCGGCTCCGCACCTCGTCCGCTGCTTCCGATGTACAGATGACATGCACATTCGGACCCGCGTCAACAGTCGCAAAGCAGTCCAGTCCACTCTCACGCCAGTCACGCACAGCTTTGATGACACGGATCGTGAGCGGTTCCCAATAAAACAGCGGCGGATCCTGAGTCATCATCACACTGTGCATCATGATCATGTCCTGTTCGCTGACTTCTGCGAGAGCCGTAAAGTCTTTTTCAAGGATCGCATTTCGGCATTTCGCGATCCGTTCCGGAGCAGTGCGGACCCGTTCAGCCTGGAACGGACTGGTATCAGCGGACCGGTGACCTTTGGATGAGCCTACTTTTTTATGTTTCGTACTGATCACGGTGATCAGATCCACCAGATCCCAATGAGAAGCGGGAGCAAGCGAATACGCATAGGAGTCATGCGTTCCGCTGCCCCGGTCCCATTCACAAAACCCTTCCGGGATCGAGCGGCAGGCAGAGCCGGATCCTCTGCGTGCCCAATAGGACAGATCTGCTTCATCAGGTTCTATTCCGAGGGCGCCAAAAGTGGCCAGGGTCAATGCAGCAAAAGCAGATGCGGAGGATGCAATCCCGGCCCCCGTCGGAAAGCTGTTTTCGCTGATTATTTCCACCTTGCCGGGACCTTCCATTGCCAATTTTTTATCCACCAGATTTTTGTGGTAAACGTAACAGAGCAGATCATCCAGCCAGTCTTCTATACGAAATTCCGTATTGGGGTCCGCCTTTTTTCCGTTGATCCGGATCACGTCACGGCGAAAATCTCTGCTGAATGTCACTGTTGTGCGTGTATATAAAGCTTCCAGGTTCATGGAGATTGAACCGTTGGAAGGCAGGCGAATCATATCATCCCGGTTTCCCCAGTATTTGATGAAGGCGATGTTAGGGTGCGCGATCGCGGTGGCTGTTAATGTCATATTACTCATCCAAAGCTTTCAGGATCTCGACGGCGATCTGCCGAGCCTGATCCCGGGTCACATACAAATTGTTTTCACCGGCATAGAAGACTTTTTCTTCCTCCGGGCAGGTTTCGGTGAAACGCAGACAGATATCGTCTTCGAATCCCGCGTCTTCATGGTCGACGAACGCTTCAAAGGTGATGGTATCATCCAATATTTTTACTGCCATACTGCCTCCCGTTTTTTCTGTTTTATATGAGTATAGCAAAAAATATGAAAAATTTCATTAAAACAGATGATCTTCCCCGTAACCGTAGTTTTCGATGATGTAGTCCACGTCTTTGTCGCCGCGACCGGAGAGGTTGACCAGGATGGAGCCGGTGTGGATCTCTTTAGCCAGTTTCATGGCATAGGCTACTGCGTGAGAGCTTTCCAGTGCGGGGATGATGCCTTCACAGCGGGAGAGCTTGTAAAAAGCATCGATAGCCTCTTCGTCAGAAATGCAGTCATAAGAGACACGGCCGAGACTGCGGAGGTAGGCATGTTCCGGACCGACGGAAGGATAATCCAGACCGCTGGCGACAGAGTAAACCGGCAGCGGGTCGCCGTTTTCGTCCTGCAGCAGGATGCTCTTGAAGCCGTGCAGGATGCCCTCTTTGCCGTACTTCATGGAAGCCGCATGGTCGCCGTCTGCCGGACCGCGCCCCAGCGGTTCCACCCCGTGGATTTCCACCGGGTCGTCGATAAAGGGCAGGAACATACCGATGGAATTGCTGCCGCCGCCGACTGCCGCGACTACATGGTCCGGCAGGTTCCCTGTCATTTTCAGAAACTGCGAGCGGGCTTCTTCCCCGATGACCATTTGAAAATCACGGACCATCAGCGGGAAGGGGTGCGGACCCAGTGCAGAGCCGATGCAATAAATGGAATCTTTATAACTCCTCAGGTAGGAGTCGAAAGCGGAATCCACTGCTTCCTTCAGGGCTTTGCGGCCGTGAGTCACGCAGACGATGTTGGCACCGAGGATCTTCATGCGGGCAACGTTCGGTGCCTGTTTGGCGATATCGGTTTCGCCCATGTGGATCTCACATTCCAGACCAAAATAAGCCGCGGCGGTCGCAAGAGCGACGCCGTGCTGACCGGCACCGGTTTCAGCGATGAGTTTCTTTTTGCCCATGTACTTTGCCAGCAGTCCTTCACCCATGCAGTGGTTCAGTTTGTGGGCGCCGGTGAAGTTCAGGTCTTCGCGTTTGAGATAGATCTGTGCCAGACCGAGCTTGCGGGAAAGCCGTTCACAGTGATAAACCGGTGTCGGGCGTCCCTGATATTCTTTACGGATGCGGCGCAGTTCCGAAATAAACTGTGCTGAATGTGCGATCGACTGGTAAGCGTCTGAGATTTCCTTGAATCCCGGGATCAGTTCATTGGGAATGTAGCTGCCGCCGTAGGGTCCGAAATATCCGTTTTCGTCCGGTGTTTTCTTCAAATAAGTTCTGTAATCCATACTTTATTCCTTCGGAACAGTGAGGAGTTAGCAGTGAGAAATGAGGAGTTTTTATTACTCCTCACTCCTCGCTTCTAACTCCTCATGAAAAAAGCTGCCCTTGTCGAGCAGCTTTTCAATCGTTAATAAAACTGATTACGCTACGTCGTCCAGCAGGGCTTTCCAGTCCTGATCGGCATAAGCCATGGAATCAACACGGCGGATGGAAAGACCGATGCGGTGAGCTTCGGGGTCGATCTTGATCACACGGACGGTGACCTTGT
>CAYWGX010000045.1:0-17055 GCA_964457635.1 uncultured Leptolinea sp. | reverse complement strand
TCGATTATTGCGGAAAAGTCTATCTGAATCCTGTCGGGAAAGACGCAGCAGAACGGCCTGATGAAGAAGAGAAACCGGATGATATGCTGTCGGAAGAACCCGAACAGGATGATTCAATGTTCGAGAATAAGGAAACCTACACGGAGCGGTATTCTTCAGAAATATGATCCCGTTTGCCGTTTTCGTCGTAATGATTTGAAAAGAGAGAATACTGTTTGAACGCACATTATTCACTTTTTTTCTATTATAGAAAAACCCCCGGCTACCATAGAATTTTGCGATGTCAACTATTCTTATCACAAAGACGAAGAAGTCCTTCACCATGTCAATCTCAGAATTCCGGAAAAAAGCTTTACCGCACTCGTCGGTCCTTCCGGAAGCGGAAAATCCACGATCGCCAAGCTTGTCGCCGGATTCTGGAATGTGACGGACGGTTCGGTAAGGATGGATGGAAAAGACCTGCGGTCGATCCCGCTTGAACAGCTCTATGATCAGGTAGCCTACGTATCACAGGATAACTGGCTGTTTGACGACACGATCATGAATAACATCCGCATGGGAAAGACTTCTGCTTCCGATGAGACGGTTCGTGCAGCTGCCAAAGCGTCCGGCTGTGATGAATTCATAACGGGACTTCCGGATGGCTATGAGACCCAAGTAGGAAGCGGGGGAAGCCGTCTTTCGGGCGGAGAGCGTCAGCGGATCGCCATTGCCAGAGCCATGCTGAAGGATGCCCCCATCGTGATTCTTGATGAAGCGACAGCTTATATCGATCCGGAGAATGAAGCTGTTATACAACGGGCCCTTACCAAATTGATGAAAGGAAAAACTGTGATCATCATTGCACACAGGCTTTCTACGGTCACAGATGCCGATCAGATCGTGCTGATCAATAAAGGCTCGGTCGAATGCGTGGGAACTCACAGCGAGCTTCTGGAACAAAGTGAACTTTATCATGCGATGTGGCAGGCACATATCAGTGAAGGAGGTATGGCAAAATGATTGAAGCAATCAGAAAAATCATAGACTTTTCCGGGCAGGAAAAGAGCAGAATCTATCGGGCAATCATCCTTTCACTCTTCAAGTCCCTGTTCTCAATGTTCAGGATGGCTGCGATCTATTTCATTCTTCTGGCATTTGAAGCGGGAGATCACAGTATGAAACCTGCCTGGACGGCACTTTCATTTCTGAGCATAAGTATCCTGGGACAGTTCATCCTGAAAATGGCAGCGGACCTTCAGGCTGTGCACGCCGGCTATTATATGAGCGCATACAAAAGGCTTGAAATAGCTGAAAGGCTCAAAAAAGTACCTATGGGCTATTTCAATGATAACAACCTCGATCAAATAACCGGCATCGCGACCACCGTACTGGATGTGGTGGAGAACCAGGGCGCGAATGTCCTTGTCTTGATCCTCAGCGGACTAATGAATTCTGTCGTGATTTTGATCTGCGTCCTATTCTTCGATTGGCGGCTGGGACTGATCGAGTTGATTGGTATGGTCCTTTATATGTTCATCACATCATCCATGGAAAAGAAGAGCCGGGTGTTATCTCCGGTGAGGCAGAGAAATGAGGCTGCCCTGGCATCAAAAGTACTTGAGAGTCTTCAGGGGATGAGCGTGATCAAATCCTTTAACCTGACCGGCAAGGGTGATGAGACGCTGAACAAAGCCATCGACGGAAACAGAGACAGCAATCTGGCGCTGGAAAGGTTATTCATCCCTTACGGAGTGATCCAAGGGGATAGTCCTTGGCGCATTCAAATCTTTGTTCCTGTTTGCGGCGCTGGCGCTTTTCATTACAGGTAATATGACGATAACCTATGCTTGATAACCTATGCTTTGATGGCAGTGATCATGTCTTTTCAGATTTTTGCCGATATCGAGCAGACCGGAGCGGGGCTTACGGTTCTGAGGGTGGTTTCAAGCTCTATAGAGGAAGCGGAGAAGGTCAATCTCCTTCCGATCATGGACGAAAATGGCAAAGATTACGATCCTGAGCATTACGGGATATCGATCGATCACGTATCATTCTCCTATGGAGACAACGAGGTGTTAAAGGGTATTACACTTACTATTCCGGAGAACACCATGACCGCTTTTGTCGGCTCATCCGGTGCGGGCAAAACAACACTGGCAATGCTGATCGCGCGTTTCTGGGACGTAAATAAAGGAAGCATTTCCACATTGGCGGAAGAGATGTAAGAGACTACAATCTGGAAAGCCTGATGTCACATATAAGCGTAGTCTTTCAGCATGTCTATCTCTTCGCGGATACGATCGAAAACAATATTAAGTTCGGAATGAAAACCGCAAGCCATGAAGCCGTCGTTACCGCTGCGAAAAAAGCATGCTGTCATGACTTTATCATGTCGCTCCCGGAGGGCTATTCTACCGTGATCGGTGAAGGCGGAGCAACGCTTTCAGGCGGTGAGAAGCAAAGAATATCCATTGCCAGAGCGATTCTTAAGAATGCGCCGATCATTATTCTGGATGAGGCTACGGCCAATATAGATCCAGAGAATGAAGATAAATTGATCGCCGCTTTTAATGCTCTGACAGAAAATAAGACGGTTATCATGATCGCACACAGGCTCAAGACGATTCGAAATGCCGATCAGATCGTTGTGCTTGACGGAGGGACGATCAGCAGCGGTACGCATGAAGAACTGCTTGGAAGCAGTGAGAAATACAGCAGGTTTATAAAGCTCAGAGAGGAAGCTGCCGGTTGGAAGATGAAGTCTTCGTAAAGCGGGGAGTTGTTCCCATCTCTCGCGTGCCTGTCCCATACGTGACAGGCACGCAGCCCTCTGAACAGGCTGTACAGTTACAAATTCTGTAACATTTATTATTCCATTCCAAATATAGTTAAGATATACTAACTACAGGATAGATGATCCTAACTTATTTAGAGCATGGATGATCACTCATCTCACCCGCAATGATCAGAAACTATTTTTTGAAAAGGAATTCTATTGTATGAAAAAAATGCTGGTTCTGCTTTTGGCTGCACTAATGTGTCTGACATCGGTTGCCTCGGCTGATGAGGCTGTCTATGTGCTCATGAACATTCCCTATGCGGAATTTTATGAGGCAGAGAATGCGGTGGATGCTATCACCTCCGCGACATTGAAGGGTAAAGCCCGCAATACCAACGTGATCGGAGCTTCCTACCATCAAAGTGAAGAAGCTGTTACCACAGAGGGCATTGCCGGTGCGATTTACCCTGTAAAAGCCGATCCGGCGGATCTTGCTGCCTTGGGCGTTGTTGAAGTAACGGATGATGCCGCATTGAACTACACCTTTACCGCAAAAGGGAAAGAAACCGAAGTCAGCCTGACCGGAGCGGACACGCTGATCGAAAACCCGAACTATTCCTACTATGTTATGAGTGAAGCGCCTGCTGCTTATAAAGAGCTGACTGTTGAAAACGATGTTCCCGTCTTCAGCGCTGTGGCTGGGACACCGGTCTCCGGAAAAGCAAGCGGTGAAGTTTCCTATACCGGCCATCACGCCGATATCGAAATTTCCCTGGAGGGCGTGGAAGCTGATCCCGCGCTCATCAGCGGTGCGATCATCACTATGGACAACGGTACCAATTACGCAATGCACCAGGTTGTGAACATCTGGAGAGGCGAACTGGGCTGGGACCTGAGCGATCTGGACCTGGGCGGACAGACCATCACTGCCATCCGTTTCCTGCTGAAAAACGGCAGCATCTATGATTATGAGACTGAGATCAAGATTCTGCCCGCTTACAAAGGCAGCGAATTCAGCGGCATGGTCAATGCGGATATGGATACATTTGTGCTGGATGGTTCTCTGAATGAACTGGAAAACGCGGTTATGACGGTTATCTGCACGGTCTGTTCCGGCAAGGGTGTTCCTTCAGATGTTGTTTTCAGCGGTGAGGCCTCGAATGATGCGGTAAACCTGGATACGGTTAAGATCGCTGAACTTGCTGCCGCGGGTGAAGCGGGCGCTGAGGTCATGTTCTCTGCCACCATTGACAGCAGCAACTACGCCACTGTTATGGTGGGTGTCGAATAAGCCTGGTGATCGTATTCAATTAATTATCGAGGGGACGGGAGATCTGTCCCCTCTTTTTCACAAATAACAGTTGATAGTTGATAGTTGACAGTTGATAGTTGGAATAGGATGGCGCTTCGCGCCTTCGATTTAAGATTATTTGACGATATTGACAGGCATTCCCTATCGGATTTGGTAGCTGGTGCCTGGAAGACGAAATCCACGACTATATTGAAGGATGTTAGACCACTGATATAAGGTTGATTTTTTTCGTATGATATTTTTGATCGCACTTGTGCTGACACTGATTATTGTCGGTTTATTTTCAAAACCGCTGCGCAAACATCCCATACCTTTTTATTTTGCGTCAGTTCTCATTTCTGTCCTGGTGGTGAGGGGAACCTGGTCTCATGCGGCATTTCCGGAGTGGTTCGGAAATTGGGTCTGGCCGGTTTTTGCCAGAGGCGCGTTAGCCGGAGCGCTTTTTATCGTGGTCATGTGGACGGGAGCGCTGCCAAACGGCTCAAAGCTGATCAAACGTCTCATGCCCATCCGCGCGCAGTTTTCGATCATTGCCTGCATACTGACACTCGGCCACAACATCGCCTATGGAAAAACGTATTTTACCGCCTTGTTCGTCAATCCGTCCCGTCTTTCAATGCCGACGCTGCTGGCCGCGGTCTGTTCCCTGGTGATGATCCTCATCATGCTGCCGCTGTTTGCGACCTCATTCAAAGCGGTCCGCAAAAAGATGAAAGCGTCCCGCTGGAAGCAGCTGCAGCGATCTGCCTACCTGTTTTACGGGCTGCTTTATTGTCATATTCTGCTGCTGGCCGTTCCTAATGCGATCAGTGGGCGGGCAGGATATAAGCTCACCGTATTTGTCTACAGTTTTGTGTTTCTGAGTTACCTGTTGTGCAGAATTATGAAAGCTGTAGCGATCAAAGAAAAAACAGCCTTTTCTCTGCAAAAGAAACAGGCCGGAGGAATTATATGCGGGGCATTCATGTCCACACTGATCCTTTTGGCTGTGATCAGCGCGGGAAATTCCTTTGCTGCCCGGGAGGAGCTTGCGTCTTTACAAAAAGTTATGGAAATACAAAACAGCAATGTAGCTGTTCCCGAAAGATCCGCGGCCACGGAAACCATACCAGAGCAGACAGCAGAATTCACAGCATCAGCGAGAGCGGCTGAAAGCACGGAAGTCCCGCAAGCAGCAGGAAAATACAAAGACGGGGTGTATACGGGCAGCGCAGAAGGAAATCACGGCTCAAAAAAAGATATTGAGGTTGCCGTCACAGTGGATAAGGATAATATTCTTTCCATTGAAATCATCGGCTTCCGGGATGACGAAGAATATTTTTCCCCATCGATTGAAGGAGCAGTGATGATCGAAGAAATTCTCACAAAGCAGTCACCTTATGTTGACGCCATCAGCGGCGCAACAGAGACCTCCGTGGCTCTGATCCATGCCGTTTCGGCCGCCTTGACCCAGGCAAGAAATCAGTAACCACGGAGGTGTTGAATTTATTTGAAACGGATATCCGCGAATCCCATCATGCCTGTTTTGACTTCAAAATTCAATATGGCTCGCGCTGTAAAGGGAAGTATTCTGTAATCCGGGGTCATCATATCACGGATGGTTACCGATTGGATGTGGTCAGAATAAGCCGGAATCTCTTTCATGGGATCCTGTATCCAATAGTACATCTCCGCTCCGTGATTGCCAGATTTTTTCACCATGCGGTTTGACAATCCTGCCATAGCCTTATTTTCAAAATCATAGAAAAAACCGCCTTTGTGAAAGCGTTTCGCCATTGCATCCACCAGTGAACGGACATCCTCCGGTTTGAAATAAAAGAGCACCCCGCCGCTGATAACAAAGACATGGTCCCTCTCTGCAGCGCCGATTTTTTCCATCCAGCTATGCTCCAAAGCACTGTGAGCAAGGTTCATCTCGCGTTCACGCAGCGTAAATAACTTTTCCCGCAGTTCGATCACATCCGGCAGATCGAGATTGACATAGCGGCATTTTCCGTTATCGATAAACGTGAAGGAGGTGTCCAGACCGCAGCCGAGGTTCACGATGATCGCATCCGGATATTCTTTCAGATATTCTTTTGCCGCAGCAACCAGAGCTTCATGCCGGATCCCATAGACAATGCACGGGATGCTCCCCATGTTGGAATTCGAGAAATCATAGTCCATTTTTGCCATGATTTTCGCGGCTTCCGTATCACGGAACAGCTGCGGATATTTTTGATTGGCGACACTCCGGCCATACAGGGGAAAGGCCAGCGTCTCCTGGACTGTTCCTTTTTGAATTGTTACTTTTTCCATTGAATTACCTCATAAGAACAGGGATGATACATGATAGACGATGCAGGACAGGATCAATGCACTGAGCACGTAAAACAGGGCTACGCGGAAGGTCCATTTGAAAGAATGGGATTCCCGATAGGTCGTACTGAGTGCCATCACGCAGGGGATATTGAATGTGCAGGCGAACATGAAGGCCAACGCTTCCGGTTTTGAAACTGTTTTTGCCATGACAGAGCTCAGCATGGCGTGATCGACACCGGCTGTCTTCGCGTTGAAGGTCGCTTCCACAAGGGAGTTTTGCCCGATGAAGATCGCGTTCAGAACACCCAGCACTGCTTCCTTTGCAAACGCGGCGGAGAGAAAGCCCATGAAGGTTTGCCAGCCAAGACCAAAGAAGCGGGTGACCGGTTCGATGAAGGTGCCGACGCGGTAGAGCAGGCTGTCATTAATGACGCCGGTGGAACTGTAAGAAAGGACCCAGAACAACAGGGATACGATAGTCACTGTTCCCAGCGCCCGTTTGAAGATATCCCATGCCTTGAGGAAGGCTTCCTTAAGGATATGCTTCCAGTGCGCTTTGTGGTACGGCGGCAGTTCCATGATCATCCCGCTGCGGGATTCTTTTGGAGAAAGCTGCCGGCTGAAGACTTTCGAAACCAGCCACATCATAAAAATCATGTATAAAATAATGCCGATACATACCAGCATCGTTCCCCAGGCAGGGAAGAACATCCCAGAGATCACGGGTATGACGGCCCAGATGGAACCGCAGGGAACTGCCCAGACGATTGCCATTGCCAGCATGCGCTGTCCCCAATTATCCATCACACGGGTACCGCAGGTGCCGCCGATGGTGCAGCCGAAGCCCATCAGGATCGGACAGATCGCCTTCCCCTGCAGACCCAGTTTGGAAAGAATACCGTCAAACTGATAAGCCGCCCGTGCAAGGAAGCCGACCTCTTCCAGAAAACCGAAGACGAGATTTACCCCGAAAACAAAAGCCGCCATGGAGATCGAGAAATACAGCACATTCGGGATCAGCAGACTGAAGATCGAGACCAGCCACGGATGGACATTCCAGCCGTTCAGCAGCTTCGCAACCGGTTCATTCAGCAGCCCGGGAAGCATAGAGCCGATGCTCATGAAAGGAATGCAGATGATCATCGCCACGAGGAAAGCTGCCAGGATGACTGCGAGGGAAACGATCTTTCCTTTCCGTGGACTGGTCATGATCTGATCGAATTTCGAGAGTTTGTAATCCTTTTTGCTGGTTTTCGTCACGCCCTGCAGCATTTGGCTGATCCACTGGTATTTGGCGCTGCTGTCCGCCATCACGTTCCCGGCTGTCTTTGGAGCGGAACTCAGGTAATGCTGGTTTTCCAGTTCAGCCGCCAGGAGCTTTTTCAGGCTGTCGTAGCCTTTGCTGTCTGCTGCTACAAACGGAAGTACAGGGATCCCAAGATGGCGGGCGAGCAGTTTATCATCGATTTCTTTCTTCTGCGCCTTTGCCACATCCATCATGTTCAGCAGCAGGACTGCCGGTTTGCCGAGAGAGGCAAATTCCGCGGCCATAAACATGCTGCGTTCAAGCTGCGAGGCATCCACCAAAATGCAGGTCAGATTCGCCTGTCCGGATTTGATATACTCCGCAGTGATCACTTCTTCGTCGGAATTTCCGGAGAGACCGTAACTTCCGGGAAGGTCCGTGACGGTGTATTTTACGTTATTATAGGTGTAAAAGCCTTCGTTTTTCTCAATGGTCTTGCCGGGCCAGTTGCCCACATGCTGCCGGGAACCGGTCAATGCGTTATAAACTGTGGATTTGCCGGAATTCGGTTGTCCGAGCAGTGCGATTTTTGTCTTCATTTTGCCTCCACTTCGATCTTTTCAGCGTCTTCGCGGTTCAGTGCGATCAGCGTTTCTCTCAGATAGACCAGTACGGGCATCTTTTTGTCATTCCGGACTGTCTGAAATGCTGTGCCTTCGGTGAGACCGATCGATGTGATACGGTTAATCAGATGGTTGTCTCCGTTGATGTGTCGGATGACACCATGCATGTCAGCCTTTGTTTTACTTAGTTTCATGATTCATCTCCTGTTTTTTTCTTGCTATACTACAGGCAGCGCAGGCACTGCAATTGGAACATCCGCACCCGCAGCCGCCTTTCTTACGTTCTTTGATCTTGCCCCTGACCGCGAAATAAGCGATTGCGATCACAACCAGCAGCAAAACGATCGAGGCAATATTTTCTTTGATCCAATCCATTTTTATCTCCTTTAATTAGTTATAACTAACCTACATCCTTTTTATAAGCCTCGGAGACGAGGCTTTTCTGATACCTGAAAACTGATACCTAATTACTCTCCAGTCCCAGCAGCTTCTTCCATCCGCTGTCGAAGAAATTTTCAAGCGTAACAGCGTAATGGAGGGCTTCTTCTCTGGTGAATTCGTGCACGATTACCTGCAGAATGGCATCTACGTTCATGGTCACCAGCAAATGCAGTTCTTTTTGCGGGATAGGTTCTGTGACGATTCCTTTCTCCTTCAGCCCTTCAATGAAGGCAAGCGTGCTCTGTTCTTCGAGAACAGCAATATCATGGGAAAAATCCTCATAGCGTGTTCCCTGAGACTTGCAGACGATCAGACGAAACTCTTCATAATGGTCATAAATGAATTCGATCACCTGAAGGATAACGCTGTCAGTCCATTCCGCGTAAGGAACGGGCTCATTCAACTGTGCGAACTCTTCCGTCTGCAATTGCTTATAAAGCGACATCAGTTCAGTGATCACCGGATCCACCAGGGCGGCAAACATCTCCTCCTTACCGGGGAAATGTTTGTACAAACCGGAGGCGCTCATGCTGCATGTCCCGGCGATCCGCCGCATGGAAGCATCCTGAAACCCATAGGTGAGGAATTCTTCTCTTGCCGCTGTGATAATCTTCTCGTGACTGATGGTTTTGTCCCTTGCCATAACGATCTTTCTAATAAGTGAACAGTGTACGCTTATTGATATAAGAATACACCGTTCACTTATTTTTGTCAAAATTCAGGGGTAAATAAGTGATAATGAAATGCTTTTTACGCGTCCGAATCAGGCCTTCTTTCTGCATTTTGGAGAGCTCCTTTGAGAGAGCCGTGCGTTCTACATTCAGATAATCGGCAAGCTGCTGACGGTCGAAGGGAATATCGAATTCGCTGCTGTGTTTCCGTTGGGCTAGGGAATTCAGATACGCCATGACTCGGCCTCGGATGGATTTTGGTGAGGTATGGAAACTCCTGCCGGAAAGCTTCAGGTTTTTGTACGAGGATATCGTCAGCAGATTTGCCATGAATTTCAAAACCCATGACCTGTTTTTGTCCTTGAGTTCCCGTATGCTCCCGGGTCTGAAGAAAAGAATTGTGCAGGGTTCGTTCGCCACGACATCCACCAGGAGCGTTTCATCTTCTAACAGTGCATAGGTTTCCGCGAAAAACTGCAGTTTTCCAACGTGATCAAGGATCGTCCGGTTTCCCCAGATGTCATTACTTTCGATTGTCACGCTGCCATCAATTACAAGCCCCATTCTGTCAGTGGTATCTCCCGCGATGAGGACTCTTTGCCCTTTATCATAAGTGCGCTGCATTCCGTAAAGCTCCGTGACTGTTGAAGTAATTTCTCTTTCTGTCATGTCTTTGAACAGCATTGATTGCTGAAGCAGGCTGAAATCCATGAATTCCTCCGACTTTTCGTAATTGTGGTTGTAACCACATACAATTTAAAAGAATCATACTATACTATGTGCAGATAAACAAGGGAGGATGAAAGATGATCCGTAAAATCATTCACATTGATGAAGAAAAATGCAATGGCTGCGGTCTTTGTGCCGAAGCCTGTCACGAAGGCGCGATCGAGATCATCGACGGCAAAGCAAAGCTGGTGAGAGAAAACTTCTGCGACGGGTTCGGCGATTGTCTTCCCGGTTGTCCTGTGGGAGCGATCAGTTTTGAAGAGCGCGAGGCTCCGGCATATGATGAGGCTGCTGTAAAGGCAAGTAAAGAAGAGAAAGCAGAGAAAAAGATGAAAAATTTCCATATTTCCGGTGGTTGCCCGGGGTCCGCGATGATGCAGTTCAATCGGGATGGTACCGCAGAAAGTGAACCGACGCATTCGTCCGCTGCAATTTCCAGACTGAACCAGTGGCCGTGTCAAATCAAGCTTGTGCCGACACAGGCTCCGTTTTTTGAAGGCGCGAAATTGCTGATCGCGGCGGACTGCACGGCCTATGCTTATGCCAATATGCATGAAGACTTCATGAAGGGAAAAATCACGATCATCGGCTGCCCGAAGCTGGACGCCGTTGACTATACGGAAAAGCTCACAGCCATTATCCGTGACAATGACATCAGGAGTGTGACTATTGTGCGGATGGAGGTCCCTTGCTGCGGCGGTCTGCAGCGGGCAGCGGAAAATGCGCTTCGCAGCAGCGGAAAATTCATCCCCTGGCAGGTCGTTACGATCTCAAGGGACGGGAAAATTTTAGATTAAAAAATGGAGGATCATTATGAGTTATAACGATTGGAAAGACAAAACCGTAGATTTTAAGCAGATCGATGTCAGAGGCATTCAGGGAAATTTCTTTCCTGGGCTTAAGCGGCAGGCAATGCAGCTTCCGGAAGGCAGTGGGCTTGAAATCGTTCAGTCCTTCGATCCGCTCCCGCTGTATGAGGTGATGGAAGGCTTGGGGTATGAGCACCATACCGAGCAGAAGGGTGAGGCTGAATTCCACGCTTACTTCTATCGCACTGAAGTGAAACAGGATGCAAAAGACATCCCCATGCGTCCCGCGGCATTGACCAACATGCCGCTGATCGACGAGAAACTTGGCAATATCGCCGTAAATTTCTGGGACCTGACCTGGAATGATGAGCATCGTTATCTGCCCTATGAGACCCGGCTGCTGCTTTCCCTGACGAATGCTGTTGGAGCAGGCAGAATGCGTCAGGCGACGCGGGAGCTGGTGAAAGCATATATTCATGGCCTTGACAGCGCAGCGCTTGATGATGTGTTCGAACTGTTAGCATGGAATCAGGGCATCGGTTATTTCAGCTCCGAGATCGGTCCCTCGACCCTGTTTGCCGCCTATAAGACGATCAAGTCAATGGAAAAGCGGGGCAGGGAACGCGGTGAGATCTGCGAGATACTGAAAGAAAAGTTCGGTGAAAAGAATCCGGATGTAAGAGTACAGTAAATTTCGTAAACTTCAACATTCAGTCATCGTTTTAAACAATACCGGTGGGACTTACACCCTACCGGTATTGTTTAAAGTATCTGCTGTGCACCGGCTATCGAATCCCGTAGATCAATCCCGCGTCTTTGATCATCCATGGCATGGTGACAAAGCCGGGAACAAAGTCCTACTTTTCAATGTTGGGGATATAATGGATCCTGCTTACGGTTCCTTCCCGAAGCAGCTCTTCAGTGAACGCCTTCATATCTCCGTACAGTGCCTTTTGCCCGAACATGTCCTGAAAAGCGAATGCCCCGCCGCGCCTGACCACCCGCAGACCTTCACGAACCACATCACGCTTATCCGAGGCCGTTTTTACCTCGTGAAATACAAAATTACTGACTGCTCCGTCAAAATATCCATCCGCGAAATCAAGTTTTGACGCGTCGCCTTTTTGAAATCTGACCCGGTTGGAAACTCCTTCCAGTTCCGCGTTGTGTTCACACTGCTCTTTTGCGTAACTCCATTCGGCTCCCCAGTAGTCGATACCGATCAATTCCGCTTTTGGGAAGGTCAGAGCCACCCGGTTTGTCAGCGCACCGGCTCCGCAGCCTATATCCAAAATCCTGCCTGAGCCATCTTTTCCGCTTGCTTCTTTCCAGGGAAAATGATCAACCAGAAATTGATGGATATCACCCATCACGTTTCCGCCATTAAAATCAAATAACTTTCTGCATCGCTGCATATACAGCGTCATGCAGAGTCCCAGAAATGCGGCAATGGCGGCTATAATGTCAGGAATCGGAGTTTTCAAGAAGACAAACAGCAGAATCGTTATTATACAAAATGCTGCCGTCGCCATCCACAGCGTTTTCATCATCGCAGCGGGAACCCAGTTTCCGTAATCGGCACGTGAGTTCATTTTTAAAGTTTTCATATCCAAATCTCCTTTTCATAAACATAACAGTTGTTATGTTTTGTTATCTATAAAAGCCGATACTAATTGTACCGGCCTTTATTCTTCCTGCTTCAGTGCTTCGATCAGTGCGGAAAACCCTGCGTCCGCGTAAACGGCCATTTCATTCACCAGCTTTCTTGATTCTCCCTCCGAATACCCAGCCCGCAAAAGCTCTAAATACCCGTGCATTCTCATTGTGGTGATCAAATGGACAATAGTCGGATCCGCTTTCTTTCCCAGATACTTTTCGAAGAACGTACTGAAGACCTGTTCCAGTTTTTCCTGCCATTTTTTTCTGAAATCGGCATAGCTGGTGCCATCCGCTTTTTCAAGGAGCAGGATGCATTCATCACGATTGGCGATGAGGAAGCGGATGATCCTGTCTTCAGTTTCGGGGAACGCGCTGCCATCCTGAAATTCTATGGCGATACTCTCCTCAGCCAGGTGACTGAACTCCTCCAGCGGTCTTCTTACGATCTCAGCAAAAAGATCTGCTTTGTTATCAAAGAAGAAATAGAGGGCACCCGTCGTAACCCCAGCATCGGCGCAGATCCTCCGCAGCGAAGCACCCTTGTACCCATGTGCAAGAAATTCCTTTTTCCCCGCTGTCAGTAAACTTTGTCTGGTGTTCTGATCCTCCATGGTACCCCTTCTCGCAGAAGATAACTGCTGTTATGTTAGCATAAAATAACTGTTTTGTCAATAAAAATAGATGTATCTTTTCAGAACCCGGATGCTTATGTCTCTCGCGTGCCTGTCATGTGTGTGACAATCACATAAGTGTTTATGTGTATTCAGGTTAGTTTAAACTAATAACTGAGGTATAATCCTGAAAAAGGAAAAACAAATGGGGGCTGAAAAAGCTCCTGGACAATCATAACCGGGGATCATGTGCCTGTTCCGCGCAGAATGGTCACGCGGCCCTCCGAAAATTATCTATCTTAGGAAATCAGAAAATGAGTAAAAAAGAACTTGGCGTTGTAGAAGATACTTTGTATGTACCGATGCTCGGCCGCATATATGCCAGCGAAAACTGCAAAAAAATCCTGTATGACAAAAAAGCATTGGAACTGAAGCCAAAGCTTCCGGAAAGTGTTCTCAACAATGATACACAGACGCAATATACCTATCTGGCGTCGGCATCCAGAGCTGCCAATATGGACAGATACATCAAAGATTTTATGAGCCGCAATGAAAATGGTATTGTTGTTCAGCTCGGGCTGGGGTTGGAGACCACCTTCTACCGGGATGATAACGGACATACGCAATGGTACGGGGTTGACCTGCCGAATGTGATCGAATATCGGAGAAAGTTGCTTCCGGAACAAACACGGGAGAATTATATCGCCGGAGACGCGTTCAAAGAAGATTGGCTCAAGCATATCCGCTCAGAACATCCGGGACAGCCGCTGCTGATCACTGCCAGCGGACTTTTTTATTACTTTGAAGAAAACAAAGTGCTGGAGCTTTTCCGCATGCTCCAAAAGTATGGAAACATTGAGCTCCTTTTTGATACGGTGAACAAGAGCGGGCTGACCATGATGCAGAAAAAACATATGAAAACGGTTGGGCATGACGATGCAAAAATGTTCTTCTATGTGGATTCGGCTGCAGATTTAGCAAAGAAAATCGGCGGCAATGTGCAAATTCTTGCTGAAGAAAACTTTTACAAACATATCGACAAGTCCGGGCTGAAGTTCTCCACAAAAGTCAGCATGATCGTTTCCGATTGGTTCTCCATGGTCAAAATTCTCCATCTCGGGTTTTAGAATATTACGAAATTTTGGATAGCAGGGAAAAGCATGGTTACATTGAAAGAAGAGGTGGATATTCAGGCTCCGTATGAAAAGCTTGAGACTTGGATCAATAATTTTGAAGAAGAATTTGTCAGATGGAGTCCTTATCACATTGAATGCAATCTCTATGATGGCAGCTATCAGGCCGGCAGCAAAATCCGCTTCCGGGAAATCGTGATGAACCTGGATTACGATGTGACCGGTACCATCACAGAATGCGAGCAGGATAAAGATCATTTTCGCATCGTATTTCAAAGTGACAAAAAAACAGCTTTTATCACTTTTGAAGGAAAACGAACACAGACCGGCTGCCGGTTTTTCCACACGGAAGCCTTCGGGATGATTACACCGGTCATCGGACCTGTCATGAATTTTCTGATCTTCAAAGTTTTCTTCAAGAAGAAAGCCAACTGGCAGCTGATCCGGGATGATATGATTCTGGACAACCGGTATCTCACGGATATCCTGACTGCAGGCAGATATCCGGAAAGGATCCCGCTTGATGAACTGCTCTCTAATCTTGAGGGATAAATTGTTTTATGGATACCGGAACAGACACAGACGTGCCTGTCCCATACAGGAGGAATAAACAAAAAGATGAAATACGGATTAATGGGAACGATCGTTCCGCTGTTGATGAAAAAGGAAACGGTGAAATACCTGCAAAACATCAATGTGCCGATGGACATGGGGAAGGTCAAAAAGGAATATAAAGCCATCATTGCGCGTCAACCGGAAGTCGGGGGCAGTAAAAACAACCTGATCATGGCGCTTTATCTGGCAGCTTATTTCATGTCGGTATACAAAAATGATCCGAAAAGGATCACCGATGAAGCTTTTGATGGCTATGTCAAACACGTCTGCGCGTCGGACATATTTGTGAAGATGAATAAGGGCAGAAACTTCTTTACGATAAAAAACATGGAGACAAGAAACCGGCTCCAGTCGGACCCGGATTTCAACTCCTACCCGGAAAATTGGAAATATACCTTTTCCTATGACCTGAGTGTGCCGGAATGTACCATCACATACACAAGGTGCGCGATCTGTGAGATGGCAAGGCGGGAGGGATGTTTCCGCCTGATGAAATACCTCTGCACGACCGACTTTGCGCAGCAGGAACTGATGGGGAACACGCTCATCAGAACAAAAACCATCGGCAATGGCGAAGATATATGTGATTTTCACATTATGAAGAAAGATGTCCGTCCTGAATGACAAGTGAGCCGTAACAGAGGTTGTCAGGGATTGAGGACTGAAAAAGAGGGAACGCAGGATCTGTAATGAAATTACACAAAATGATCAGGGCTGTATGTGATATTGCAGCAGAAGAAATCGGAAAAGACAAGGCATCGCGTATAGCTGAGAACGCACAAAAAAGTTACGAAGCTTTATGTGTGGAAAACGCAGCTGATTCAAAAGCGCTCCGTTCCCATACCTTTGATCGCATCTATCCCGGTATCGCGCTGTACAAGGCGCTGAGAGCGGAAGGTGTCGAATCGGAAAAAGCGGTCTGGTATATCCGCGAATATTTTCAGCGGGTCGCCGCGAAATATGTCCCGCACTTGCAGCGGGCGATCAGGGTGTTCGGCCTTGCGAAGAGTGTACCGAAAATTTTTATAAAGATATCGCAGCAGAGTTTTGGTACGGACGCGGGCTTTGTTTATGAGTTTCCGGAAAGTCATGGCAATGAAGCGCGGTTCAACATCGTTCACTGCCCCTATTTGGAAACTTGCAGAAGGTACGGTTGTCCGGAGATCACAAGTGCTTTTTGTGATGGGGATGACGCGGGATATGGGAATCTGCATCCGAAATTGAAATGGGGGCGTACAAAAACCCTTGGCCGAGGCGATGATTGCTGCAATTTTCTGCTGAAGTATCAGGACTGATCCGGATTCCGGCAAACTGAATGATCATACGGTTCGTTTATTGTAACTGTTCAGTACCCACTCAGGGACTGTCACCGGCGGCTCAGAATTGAGCCAGAGGGGACTGTCCCCTCTGAATAGATACGTCTATTTGTTATTAAAGAAAATATGATCGTACAGAAAACATCGGTTTTTCCTGCTTCACAAGAGACAGTCTTCCAAAAATTGCAGCGCCTGGAAACGCTTCAATTTATCGCGAAGCCCTATGCCTCTTTTGAACCGGTTGGAAAAACGCAGTCTGTCTGGTCTGTTGGCAGCACATCATCCTTCAGATTTAAGCTTTTTGGTTTGATCCCTTTCGGTACGCATACGATCCACATTGTCCGCTTTGATCCGGATGGAATCAGCAGTAAAGAAGGCAATGAGCATGTGCCGGTATGGAACCATGACATCACATTGGTAAGACTTGATGATGAGCATACGAAATATACGGATCGTGTTGAGATCAAAGCCGGTTGGAAAACGATATTTATTTGGCTGTGGGCAAACGCATTCTATACACATCGGCAGCGTAAATGGATCAGAATACTGGAGCCGAAATAATGAAAGTATATGAATTCGGAAAAGAGCATGAGAAAACCCTCGGTATGTTTCAATGTGCGGCTGAACCGTGGTGGGTGTTCAAGAAATCAGCTGAGAAAGTATCACGGGATTATCATGTATTTCTGTTCATAGCAGATGGACATGACGAACTCGGAACGACCTTAGCTGAAAAGCTGGAACAGTATATCCGAAAGAACCTGGATGGACAGGTTGATCTGATTTTCGGAGAATCTTTCGGCTGCGCGACTGCCGGGACGCTTTTTCACC
>CAYWGX010000044.1:0-17066 GCA_964457635.1 uncultured Leptolinea sp. | reverse complement strand
TGCCCATACCATGATGCTGGCATCACGATAGAGGTAGTTGACAAAATCGCTCTCATAGGTGCGGGCGAGTTTAGCATCCTGCATCCATTCCGGAGGCATCTGGAAATAGGCATCTGCGAATTCCGGCCGGCCCATCATGGCCTTGAGATCAAAGGGATCGCAAAGGTAGTCATCCCAGCGGACAGTGGTACCGCGCATGTCTTCCTCGTTGATCTCAGCTGCTTTGACCGTACGCAGGGAGAAATTGAGCTTTTCCTTTTCGGCTCGGATCTCTGCCTGGGCGATCCAAACCGGAATGTAAGTCACCTGTTCTCCGTCGGAGTCAACTTCTGCCGGACGTTTTTCCGCAGGCATAAAATACTCATTGATCGTGGCCGCGATCTTCGGACGTTGTCCTTCTTTCAATTCTTCTTCCATCTTTTCACTCTCCTTCGAGCTGTCGTTGATTTCTTCAGGAATGCCAGTCAGAAGATTGTCACCCGAATCATCTTCAGCCTCTCTGTTTTTATAAGCCGCAAATTGTTTGGCGGCTTTTGCATCCTCTTCGGTGTAAGGTACGCAAAGGTTTTCTTTATATAGTTTCGGAATCAGGTTTTTGGTGAGCGGACCGGCAAGATAATTCAGCGTCCAGCGTGTGCTCAGGACCTTCAGCCCGTTCTCGTGTACATTCATGTAAAGGAAAGCACGCTTTTTCAAGTCTGAAATCAGTTTGTCCGCGTCCGCCCGGTTGATGTTGCCGTCCGTTGTGGTCAGCCCGTCCAGAAGGCGGTTTTTGTCCTGTTCGGTTTGCAGCCGACCGACAAACCAGGTGCCTGCATTGGAAAGTCCCTTGTAGTCGATGTCGACAGGGTTCTGTGTAGCAAGGATCAGTCCGACACCATAAGCCCTGGCCTGTTTCATCATGCGCATGATGACCGGTTTGGAAGACGGGTTTGCTGTGGGTGGTACATAGCCGGCCATTTCATCAAAATAAACGGCAATCCGCAGATTTCCTGTCCCTGTCTGGTTCCGCATCCAGGCTTCGATCTGGGAATAGAGCATGGTGACGAAGAACATTTTCTCTTGGTCGCTAAGGTGCTGGAGGTAGAAAATGTTGAAGCGTGGTTTACCCTCTTTATTGTGGATCAGGCTGCCGATGTCCAGTCCCGGACCTTCATTCCATGCTTTGAAGGTGGGCGACGCCAGAAAATTGTTGATCTGCAATGCCAGATTGAAGCGTTCTTTCGGCGGGTAGATTTTGTCAATGGAAAGAGCTCCCAGCGTTTCAAACGGAGGATCATTGACCGCGTTGATGAGGTCGACCAGCGTGACATCTTTGCCAAGTGTCCAGAAGGATTCAATGATGTTGGAGAGCAGGATGTGTTCCTTGCTCTTCAGCGGATCGATGTTGCTGTATCCGATCAGGCCAAGCAGGGCAGTGACCGCGGTGGCGATTTCCTCGCGGGTCGCCTCTTCGTTATAGATCATGGAGGATTCAGGAGCGGCAAAGGAGGCCATGATGTTGATGGGGTTGCCGATGGAAGAACCTGGTGTGAAGAGCGTGTAATCAACTCCGGAAAGAGCCTGTATATCCTCGTCAGTGAAGCCCCACTCGGCCTGACCTTCACGCCAAGCTTCCGCTTTTTCATTAGCATATTCGTATAGTTCTTTCCCCGCACGAATTGGAGCTTCCTGGTCCAGCCAGGGTGCAATATCTTTTCCAGTCATGTTCGGGAAATGCAGCAGCAGGTTTGTCAGGTCGCCTTTGGGATCAATGATGATGGCGGGAATTTTCTTCAGAGCGATTTCTTCCAGCAATAGTATGCCCAATCCTGTCTTTCCGGAGCCGGTCATTCCGGTGATAACACAGTGTGTATTGAGATCTGCCGGATTGTAATACATTTTTTCATCAGTCAGTACATTTCTGGAGTTATACAGTTTTCCAAGAAAAAACCTGTTCAGATCAATTTCACCCATTCTCATCTCCTGCTCAGTTATCGATTTATATACTCTACTAATTATACCAACAGAAAATCCCGTAAATCAATGAATTTCCCAATTTCCCCTTCTGCCTTCTGTTTTCTGTTCTCTATCTTTTATCTTTTACTTTTTATCTTTTACTTTTTTGCCTGTTATCGCTTACCTTTTACCTTTTACTTTTTACCTATTCTACATGATCACCAGCATGAACTCGGCTTTCTTACCTCCGACACGTTTCAACACTTCTTCCACGCTTGCAGTGATGATCGTTTCACCCGGGAGAGTCAGGTCGCAGCAGATAGTGACACGCTGCCCTTTCCCGAAGACCTTTTTCACATCCTCCAGCAGGTTTGTCATCCGGTAGGGTGTGTCCATCAGGATGACGGGCAGGCGCATCATCTTCAATTTTTTCAGCTCGTTGATGCGGTCCTGCGGTGCCCGGGGCATGAAGCCTCCGAAGACATAGCGTGTCAGCTTTTGCGGGGTGACGGAAATGGCAGTGGAGAGGGCAGAGACACCCGGCACAGGGATGATCTGAAAACCGGCAGAGATCACTTCTTCCACCAGGCGGTGTCCCGGGTCAGAAAACAAGGGGGTCCCGCAATCGGAAACAAGTGCAAGGCTCTTTCCCTGCGCCAATTCGATGAGCAGGGTGTCGATCTGCTGGGTTTCGTTGTGCTCGTTGGTAGTGATGATCTGCTTGTCCTTGATGCCCAGCTGCCGCATCAGACGGCTGCCATTACGGTATTCTTCACATACCAGAATGTCCACTTCAGTCAATACTTTGATTGCACGAAGTGTAATGTCATCCGGATTCCCGATAGGGATAGATACAATATAAAGTGCGTTTTTTAAGCTCATAATACCATTATAAATGAGGAATGATAAATGATGAATGAGATTTTTGGATTTCTTGATTGTTTTCGGTTTTTCCGTAAAATTTAATTGTCAGACAAGTGATAATTGGGTGACAAATGACACATGTAATTAAAGATGAATTGGGCTAAAATATGTATAGGTAAAGAATTGATCCTGGCAGTTAAGTGCCTGTCTATTCAATAATAAAGTTCATTTTGGAGGATTTGTTATGAAAAAACATAATTTCAACGCCGGCCCGGCTATTCTGCCGGATTATGCTATCAATGAAACTATCAAAGCGATCCAGGATTTCGGTGGACTTTCCATTTTGTCCATTTCTCACCGAACCAAAGATTTTGATGCGGTGATGGATGGCGCGGTTGCGGCAACAAAACGCCTGCTGGATATTCCGGATGATTATCATGTGATCTTCCTTGGCGGCGGAGCAAGCACGCAGTTTTATGTGATCCCTTATAACTTCCTGAACAAAAAAGCTGCCTATCTTGATACCGGAACCTGGGCGCTGGGCGGCATCAAAGAAGCAAAACTTTACGGTGAAGTTGATGTAGTCGCTTCTTCAAAAGATAAAAACTACAGCTATATTCCGAAAAACTATACGATTCCGACAGATGCGGATTATTTCGAAATCTGCTGCAACAACACAATTGAGGGTACCGAGATCCGCGAAGACATGGACAGCCCTGTTCCGCTGATTGCTGATATGTCTTCTGATATCTTCAGCCGCCCGGTAGATGTTTCAAAATATGCCATGATTTTCGGCGGTGCCCAAAAGAACTTTGCACCTGCCGGTGTGACCATGGTCATTATCAATGATAAATTCATGAATGAAGCGGTTTGCCGTCCGGTTCCGACGATGGCTGATTATCGTGTTCATGCTAAAAAGAATTCCATGAACAATACGCCTCCCGTGCTGCCGATCTTCACTGCGCTGAAGACGATGGAATGGATGGAAGCTGAAGGCGGTGTGAAGGAAATGGAAAAGCGTGCCATTGCCCGTTCTGCGAAAGTCTATGACTGTCTTGAAAATTCCAAGACCTTCTACCCCACCGTGGAAGACCCGGCAGATCGCAGCCGTATGAACATTTGCTTCCGCCTGAAGGAAGAATACAAAGATCTGGAAGCAGACTTCCTTGATCTGGCGAAAGCCCGCGGTCTCGTGGGTGTCAAGGGACATCGTTCTGTCGGCGGATTCCGTGCTTCCTGTTATAACGCATTGCCCATGGAAAGCGTAGACGCACTGATCGAAACTATCCATGATTGGGATGCTGCGCATTAAACGTCAGACGTTAGACATTAGAGGAGGAAAGATATGGCGAAAGTTTTGATTGCAACGGAAAAACCCTTTTCCAAAACTGCTGTCGAAGGAATTACGAAGATCCTGACCGAAAAAGGTCATGAAGTCGCAAAACTGGAAAAATACACAGACCCGGCTCAGTTGCTGGAAGCAGTTGCCGATGCAGAAGCGCTGATCATCCGCTCTGACAAAATTACCGCTGATGTGATGGCTCATGCACCGAAACTGAAGCTCGTCGTACGTGCAGGGGCCGGTTTTGATAATGTTGATCTGGAAGCTGCCACTGCCAGAGGCATTGTTGTGGAAAACACTCCTGGCCAGAACGCAAACGCGGTTGCAGAGTTGGTGATGGGCATGATGGTTTATAAAGCCCGCAATTTCTTTGACGGAACCACCGGGAAGGAACTGCGCGGAAAGAAGATCGGTCTTCATGGTTTTGGAGCAGTTGCCCGCTGTGTGGCACCAATCGCAAAAGGTTTCGGAATGGATGTCTATGCCTTTGATATTCCGCAGGTCCCGGATTCCGTTTTTGAGGATGCAGGTGTGACCCGTATTACGGATATCCCGGAGCTTTATAAAACCTGTGATTATGTTTCCCTGCATTTTCCGGCACTGCCGAACCTGATCAAGTCCATTAATTATGAACTGCTTTCTAACCTGCCGAAGAACGGCTGCCTGATCAATGCAGCCCGCGCGGAAGTAGTGGATGAAGACGGAATCATGGAAATGTTCGAAAAGCGTGAAGATTTCGTGTATCTGGCAGATGTAGCCCCGAAGAACAAGGCTGAAATAGCGGAAAAGTTCCCGGGACGTTTCTTCTTCACCCCGAAGAAGGCCGGTGCACAGACTGCCGAAGCCAATGCCAATGCCGGGTTCGCAGCTGCTAATCAGATTTGCGCCTACTTCGAAAGCGGTTGTACGAAGTTCCAGGTGAACAAATAAGCTTTCGTATTTTATAAGTTATGCGTAATAAAAAGGCTGTCTCAGGAAAGGGACAGCCTTTCTTTCTTAATCAGTGAAAACCTATTTTCTGTGACCACCGATCTGAGCATTGCGTTCTTTTTGTGTGGCATTATCCTGAAGGCTCAATCCTTTTAGGACGATGTTCTTTCCATATTTTTCCTGAAGTGAAAGGATCGACCTTTGAAGTTGATTTTCTTTCTGCATTTCGTCTTTAATTTCTTCTTCCTGTTTTTCTATGACTGAATAATCCGTAAATAAATCCCGCTGCTCAATTTTTGAGTTTTCGGGAACAGAATCTGCCGGAATGACATGGTTGAATATCACATAGATATGACGGATGAGTAAATCGGGATCCGAAATCTCTTTAAAAAGCTCCACCATTGTTTTCGTCAGAATCCGCCCCGATGACGTAAAACGGCCGATATTTTTTGATCCATGAGCCGGTTTGGGGGTTTGCCTTCCATATCGGTCTTTTTTTACCTGACCTTCATATCTTTCAGATTTAGAGCGATCATGCAGATTCTGTGAATCATAGTTGATTGACAGAACTGCCTGATCACAAACCAGGTCTTTTTCTACAAGACTGAGAGAAAGATCATTGGTCATCTCTCTTACGATGATTTCAGCTTCATCAAAGGAGTAAGGCCGGGATAAAACCTGGCCGCTGCTGATGCTGTTATTGTCTGATTTATATGTTTTGATATCAGCAATCGTGCAGGGTTCCCATCCCCAGGCATGGTCAATCAACAGTTCAGCATTCACACCGAACATATTGTAAAGGAGTTCTTCCGAATAATAATCTGTTTTACCGCCCAAAGAACATTTGGCGATATCACCCATGGTGTAAAGACCTTTTTCGGCAAGGTGTTTTTCATACCCTTTGCCGACACGCCAAAAATCTGTAATCGGGCGATGCTTCCATAATTTTTGCCGGTAGCTCATCTCATCAAGTTCGGCGATGCGTACACCGTCCTGATCCGGAGGACTGTGCTTTGCCTCAATATCCATGGCAACTTTTGCAAGATACAGATTGGTACCGATACCGGCTGTTGCCGTGATACCGGTTTCATTCAAAACTTCACGAATCAAGAGTCTTGTCAATTCATGGGCGGATTTTTTATATCGAACCAAATAATCTGTCAAATCAATAAAAACTTCATCAATTGAATAGACATGAATGTCATCAGCAGAAATATATTTGAGGTAAATGCTGTATATTTTACCGCTGATTTCCATATAATGTGCCATACGCGGAGGGGCAATAATATAATCTACAGCAAGCGACGGGTTTGCAGAAAGTTCAAGTGTGTTTGTCGAGATCCCTTCCAGGATTTTTCCCGGAGCCTTTAGTTTTCTCTTGTTATTGACATCACGGACAAGACTGACCACTTCAAATAAACGCGGACGACCCGGAATACCGAAGGATTTTAATCCGGGGGAAACAGCCAGGCAAATTGTTTTATCTGTCCTTGAAGCATCAGCTACAACAAGATTTGTGGTCAGTGGATCTAAACCGAGCGAAACACATTCAACTGAAGCGTAAAAAGATTTCAGATCGATCGCAGCATAGACCTTTTTTTTCATATGTTCCTCTGATTTCATTATAATATATGTACTAATATAATGAATTGATTTCAAATGATTATGGACGAAAAGTAAAATCCCGAATCATGGTAAAATAAAGGCAGAATGTGAATAATTTGAGAAGGATGAGAAAATATGAATAAAAAGATCACTGTGGCAGGAACCGGATATGTGGGACTTTCTCTTGCTGTCCTTTTGGCACAGAAAAACGAAGTAACTGCGGTAGATATTATTCCGGAAAAGGTCGAGAAACTTAATCATTATATCTCCCCGATAGGTGATGAATATATAGAGAAATATCTTTCTGAAGCCAAAGCCGGCACAAGAAAACTGAATCTTCGCGCTACGCTGGACGGAACGGAAGCATATAAGGATCCCGACTTTGTGATCATTGCTGCACCCACAAATTATGATGTTGACAGAAATTTCTTTGATACCAGTGCTGTGGAAGCTGTTATACAGATGATTCTGGATGCTTCAAAAGATCGAGCAGTGAAGCCCGTTATGGTGATAAAATCTACGATTCCTGTTGGATATACCGAACAGGTCAGCAAAAAATTCGGAACGGATTCAATTATATTCAGTCCGGAATTTCTTCGCGAATCAAAGGCATTGTACGACAATTTGTATCCTTCCCGCATTATCGTAGGCAGTACAGAAGAGAATCGTTCTTCTGCAATGGAATTTGGTGAATTGCTGCGAGAGGCTTGTGAAAAGCCTGACGTTCCTGTTTTGTACATGAGCTCTACCGAAGCAGAAGCTGTAAAGCTTTTTGCCAATACTTATCTTGCAATGCGGGTAGGTTTCTTCAATGAATTGGATACATACGCTGAAATGAAGAACCTGAATTCCAACAACATCATTCGGGGAATGTGCCTGGATCCGCGAATCGGTGATTTTTACAATAATCCTTCGTTTGGATATGGCGGTTATTGCCTGCCGAAAGATACGAAACAGATGCTGGCAAACTATCGCGGGGTTCCGCAAAACCTGATTCGTGCAATCGTTGAATGCAACAGGACCCGAAAAGAGTTTATTGCGAATCGTGTATTGCAGAAAGCAGGATTTAGTAACTTCAGCATTGATGACAGGATGAAGGGAAATGAAGGAGATCTGCTCACGATCGGTGTGTTTCGCCTGACAATGAAATCCAATTCAGACAATTTCCGCCAGTCCGCCATGCAGGGTGTTATGAAACGGATAAAGGCTCAAGGTGCAGAAGTGATCATTTACGAACCGACTTTGGAAGACGGGAGCCGTTTTTTCGGGAGCCTTGTTGTGAATGATATCGAAAAATTCAAGCGGAAATCAGACGCCATCATTGCCAACCGTTATGACAAAATGCTGGATGATGTCAAAGATAAGGTTTATACCCGGGATATTTTTGGCAGAGATTGATCTTGATTTGCAGTAGTAACTGTTTGAAACTTGGCATATTTCATGTATTTTAACTAAAACAAAGTCTGTCAAACATTCTTCATTCAAATAAAGAATGTTATAGATTGATGTAATTATTCGGGAAACACCAATAACCGGTGTTTCCCTTTTATAGCGCTTTTGATAAAACAGGGAACACGGGGAATAACTATGCCGCTATTTTCAAGAGATATTGGTATTGATTTGGGTACGCTGAACACTGTCATCGCTGAAGGCAGACAGCTGCTTTTGCAGGAACCGACGGTTGCTGCAATCATCGTTGAAGAATTGAAAATGGTCGAATGGGGGCAAGCCGCAAAAGATATGGTCGGACGGGTACCGGAATCGATCGATGTGGTTTACCCTCTTCGCAACGGTGTGATCGCCGAATATGAAATCACGGAAAACCTGGTGAAATTCGCAGTTCAAAAGGTTTGCGGTTCCATGATGATCTTTCGTCCGCGAATTCTGATCACGATCCCCTGCGGGATAACGTCTGTGGAACGCCGGGCCGTCCGGGAAGTTGGATTGGGGACCAACAGCCGGGAAGTCATGCTGATGGAGCAGCCATTGGCAGCTGCGATTGGTATCGATTTGCCAATTGCAGCTCCCTCCGGAAATATGGTGATTTGTCTGGGCGGTGGTTTGACACAGGCTGCCGTGATTGCTATGAATGGTGTTGTCACATCCGGTACCACGCAGACAGCAGGCATGAAACTGGATGAAGCGATCCAATCCTATATCCGGAAAAAATATGGTGTGATCATTGGGCAGCCTACTGCAGAACAGATCAAAACTCGTATTGGCTCAGCAGTACAGGTAGAGCAGTCACAAACCATGGAAATCCAGGGGCAGGATCAGGTTACGGGCCTGCCGAAACCGGTAGCCGTGACAACTGAGGATATTGTGGATGCACTTCAGGATCCGCTGCGTGAGATAGCTGATACAGCCCGAAAAGTTCTTGAGAAAACTCCTCCGGAACTGATCTCTGATATTATTGACCGTGGTGTTGCTTTATGCGGCGGTGGAGCTTTGCTGCGTGGTGTCGATAAGTATCTGACGAAAATGCTTGGCATTCCAGCTTATATGGTTGATGAACCGACCATTTGTACGGCATTGGGTGCCGCAAAAGCAGTACAACTCCGTGATGCCTATCGGCGGTCGATCATTCAGGGATAATACATGAGAATCAATCAAAAAGAGGACCTGTTCATGGTCCTCTTTTTGATTACCTTCATTTTGATTATATACTTATTTGCCAAGCTTTTCACGGATTATCTTTAAAGCAAGGTCCAGGGATTCCGGAATCTTCTCAGGGATCTTTCCGCCGGCTTGTGCCATAGTCGGACGTCCACCGCCGGACCCGCCTGCAACCGCTGAAATTTGTTTGGCAATATCCCCGGCTTTGATGCCGCGTTTCACCAGTTCATCGGCAACATTGACAATGAAAACAGCCTGGTTGTTCAGAATTGTGCTGAAAACACCGACAGCATTCGGATGATCGTTTTTGAATTTGTCTGCCATTTCCCGCAGCGTTTCCGGTGTGGCATCCGGGACCTGAACGGCCAGAACGTTAGCATCATTTACCTGTACTGCATTTTTCTGCAGCTCATCGAATTTTGTCATCGCCAGTTTGGCACGGAATTCGGCTATTTCTTTTGCAGCCTTCTGAATAGCAGCCTGGTTTTGTTCGGCTTTTTGTACAACTTCTTCTACCGGTACGCTCAGAATAGCGGCCATTTGGCGCATATTGTTGGCGGCTTTACGCACACGGGCGCTGGCTTCGCGGCCGGTGATAGCTTCGATACGGCGAATACCGGTAGCCACGGATCCTTCAGACACGATCACAAACAGACCGATCTCGCCGGTGTTGGAAACATGTGTACCACCGCATAGTTCTGCTGAAGTTTCTCCATTTTCACCGATTCTTACAACGCGAACCTGTTCGCCGTATTTTTCATTAAACAAAGCCGTAACACCTTCATTGATGGCATCATTGATGTTTTCGACTTTTGTATAAACGATCTGATCAGAGAGAATATTCTCGTTGACGATGTTTTCGATCTCAGTGAGCTGTTCCGAAGTCAAAGCTTTATTAGAATTGAAGTCAAAGCGCAGACGGCTGTCGGAAACATAGGAACCGGCCTGGCGGGCTTCCGGACCGATCACCTGATGCAGTGCAGCATGGAGCAGATGCGTGGCGGTATGGTTGCGCATGATATCATGACGGGTGCGGTTATCTACTGCAACGGAAACACTGTCATCTACAGAAATGGAACCTCTTGTCATTTTACCGCAGTGGACGATCATGCCGGCAGCCGGTTTTCGGACAGATTCTACAGTAAATACGGATCCATCTTCTGTTGTGATGGTGCCGATGTCACCGATTTGGCCGCCCATTTCAATGTAGAAACCGGTAGCAGGAACCACGATCTCAGCCAAATCATCTTCATTCAAGGTTTGGACCGGCTCTCCGTCCCGGATGAGCATGACAGCATGGGTCTGAACCGCTTCGAGTGTATATGGGTTCTGCTCAACCTTACCTGCAGGAAGCTTTCCTTCGGCCACAAGCTGCTTCAGGAAACCGTCATATTTTTCAGCATCATCGCTGCCCATTTTCTTGAAAAAATCACCTTTTGATGCATTTTGGTGTGCGATGGAAGCCTTCTCAAATCCCTCACGATCCACATCAAAACCAAGATCGCGGACATAGTCCCGCGTGATTTCAAGCGGAAGACCGTAAGTAGAATGCAGATCAAAGCAGGTTGCACCGTCTACGATTGTCTGACCGGATTTCTTCATTTCTTCGACGATCTCATTTAGGTGAGCCATGCCGTTATCCAGTGTCTTGTTGAAGCGGTCCTCTTCCCAGGTAATGGCGTCAATGATGGCTTTGCGGTGCTGTTTCAGCTCCGGATAAGCATCACCGTAGCTTTCGATGATAGATTCCGCGATCTGAGGCATGAAATTCTTGAGCCCAAGCTGCTGTCCAAAGCGTACAGCCCGGCGGATGATCATGCGGCAGATATAATTTCGACCCATGTTGCCCGGAGTTACACCGTCTGCGATCAGGAATGTGGCTGCCCGGCCATGGTCAGCGATCACACGATAGGGTGTGAAGTCGGCATACATCTCTTCTTCGCTCTTCCCGGTCAGTTCCATCAGTTTGCGCATTGTAGGAGCGAAGAGATCGGTCTTGTAGTTGGAATTCTTATGCTGAAGGACTGCAACGATACGTTCAAAACCCATGCCGGTATCAACAAACTTGTGTGCCAGCGGTACCAGTGTGTCTTTGTCGATACGATTGTACTGGATAAACACATTGTTCCACAGCTCGGTGTAACGGGCGCAGTCTCCGTTGACTTTGCAGACATGTCCCGGGACATCCTTCATATCACAGGCATCAGGTCCTAAATCGATATGGATCTCGGAACAGGGCCCGCAGGGACCGGTGTCAGCCATTTCCCAGAAGTTTTCCTTGCGTCCGAAATACTGTACATGGCTCGGGTCCATTCCCGGTTGGGAACACCAGATGTTATAAGCTTCTTCGTCAGCAGGGATTTCGCCTTTTTCATCCTTGAAAACAGTTGCATAAAGTTTTGTGGGATCCAAGCTCCAGACTTTTGTCAGCAATTCCCAGGCCCAGCTGATCGCTTCTTTTTTGTAATAGTCCGCAAAAGACCAATTACCGAGCATTTCAAAAAAAGTATGGTGGCGGTCATCACGGCCTACATCGTCCAAATCATTATGTTTTCCGGCAACGCGCATGCACTTCTGACTGTCACAGGCGCGTGAATAGGGACGGCTGTCTGTGCCGAGAAAAATATCCTTGAATTGGACCATACCTGCGTTGGTGAACAAAAGCGTAGAGTCACCGGTCGGAACCAGACTTGCTGAACGGACGATGGTATGTCCTTTACTTTCAAAAAACTCTAAAAATTGGCGGCGGATCTCATTGCCGCTGATTTCATTGCTCATAAATACATCTCCTGATCTATGCTATAAATCATTCAGTGAACAATTATACTCATCAATCGCTGAAGATGATATAATTTGTGTTTATGAAACGCTTATTTATTGCTTTACCGTTACAGGAAATAACGAAAAATGAAATTTTTCATGGCATGTTTTCTGCCGAACCGATAAAAAACATGCCTGTCCGATGGACCTCGTTGCAAAATCTGCATCTGACACTGCAATTTCTCGGTGATGTGGATGAAAAAAGAATCCCGGTATTGAAACAGATCATCAACAGACTCGGAACGTCGGGAATTCAGGATAGTCTGGTTTTCACAAATATAGGTGCTTTTCCCAGTGTGTCAGCACCGCGTGTTATATGGCTCGGTATAAAACAGAATGATCTGCTCCGGAAAATGCAGAAACGTCTGACCTTTGACCTGATCTTAAATGAATTCACTGCTGATCAAAAGAAATTCAAACCGCATCTGACGCTTGGCAGAGTGAAGGAAAATGCAAATGTTTCTGCTGGCATGATTTCGAGTTTGGAAGGAATCAGAGCAAATCTGACCATTACTCCTTCTCCACTGGATCGAATCATACTGTTTGAGAGCCGGCTGAAACCCGGAGGACCGGAGTATTCTGCTCTTTATGAAAAGAAATTTTCTTGATTTTCGAGTATAATCAAAATAAAAGTAATGAGGTAAAAAACATGGAATCTAATGAACTGGCACGCAAAATCGTGGAAATTCTGGAAGACAATAAAGCTGAAGATATCGTACTGATGGAACTTGGCGAAAAAGTTGATATTGCCGACTATTTTGTAATCGCCAACGGAACCAGTGACCGAATGATCGATTCATTGGCAAATTATGTTGTGGACGGTGTCCGGGATAAATGCAAGGTACATGGTACGATACAGGGAGTGACCGGCGGTGGTTGGATGCTGATCGATTATGGTGACGTAATCGTGCATATTTTTTCGCCTGACCGCAGAAGTTATTACAGCATAGAAGATTTGTACAAAGAATCTAAAATTCTGCTTCGGGTCTCCTGAACAGAAAAACAATCATTGCGTTATTGGCATATCAGGAAAAACAAACGATATGCCAATAATGTTACTGATTCGATAATAACAACCTGCATCCATTTTTATTTATAATAGGTATTGATAGATTCTCTAATCTATCAGAGCTTGGCATAATACAGCTTGCTAAAATGAGGTTCTTTATGATCGATAAAATCACTGCAAAAATACGAAGATATCCGTTCCAGACCGGGATTATTGTCGGGATTCTGATTTGTCTTCTCTGTGTGGGATTTTTCAGCCTTTTCGAGGACCATGGAAAAACACTTGCCGGAAATGATGAAATTATCCAGCAGGATTATTTGAGAATGACAATCAACGAATACAGCCGAAACAATGATGAGCTTTTGGCTGACTGGCGTTACAAACACCTGGGGAACAAATCGGCAGAGACATTAAAACTTATGACCGGTGATGAGTCAATACCTGCACAACAGGTGGTTTCTTTTGCAAAAGCCATCGGGCAAGCTGATAAACTCGGACAAACAGGCAGCACTCAAATCAATAACACCGGAACACCTGCGAATCCAAGAAAAGGATTGTCAGGATTCGGAAAGGTATTATTGATAATACTGGGTTTGGTTGTAGTAGCTGCCGGCGGTTTGTATGCTGCTTCCCTGTTAAAAACAAAAATTCGTCAAAAACGGCGAACAGAAACACCAACTTCGGCTGATGATCCGATCAATATGATTACGCCGGAAAAAACTCAGACTTCAAAGGAGACAGCTCCGGATACACTATTCGATTTGGATTCTCTTTTCCCTCAGGGAGGAGTACAACCGGAACAAGAAATTACCCGAGAAGATCCTGAATTAACCGAAGATAGCAGGGAAGATAAACCTGATGCAAATATGGAATTTGACTCATCCGGTATTTTATTCCACGAATTGGATGTTATGAAAGATTCCGAAGAGACCGAAAAACCGGAACAGGATAAGGCAGAATTACATGAGGAAACAGAAATCTCCTCAGAACCGGATGAAAGTGAATCCGCTCCGGCAGAAACTGAAAATCAGATCGATCAAATGAATGGTCAAATCGATAATCTCGAAACTGATGCTGAGCAGCAATCAGGATCAGACCTTGATGACGACCTTGATAATTTGCAGCCCGGATTAAATTTTGAAAACAGCATTCACGATTTTGATAGAGATAAAAATAATATCGAATCAGATTCCGAAAATAAAGCTGACTCCGGCATTGACCAGCCAGGACAAGATACAGAGGTTTCTTCTGCTGAGTATTTCGGAAAGGCTGCTGCGGAGGAGAACATCGGTAATGAAGTTGATGTAAATCACAAGAAAAATGATGTTTCTGAATTCAAAAATGATGATACAGAGAAACCTTTGATCGAAACAGATTCTGAAGCAGAAACTGAAAACGAAGATGAACTTCTGAAGATGATTCGCGAATCATCTTCAAATCAAAATGCAGAGTTGAAGTCAGCGGAATCGGAAGAATCAGAGACAGCAAAAGATCCGGAACAAGACAAAATTTCCGGCGATGAACCTGAAATAAGAGAAATATCCCAGTCAGAACAGACGGCTGCTGACCAACCCGAGAATCCTGAAAAAAACGAGGAATCTTCGGATGACATTTTGATTCATTATCAGTCAGTCTATCGAATCGGTAATGATATGTATGATGAAGTTTTTTCGATTGACCAGGGTGACATTTTCCGAGGTGAATGCGGGATCAGTATCGGAGAAACACTGAACAATACTGAACCGAAAGCAGTCACTGCATTTGAGGTATGGCTTTTTGATAAAGATGATATCCATACCGCTACCTGGTATCTGATGAGCGACTTTGCGCTTGATAATGAAGGTATCAGCAAGAGGCTTGAACAAAGAGGGAAATGTGACCTGATCCGCAAACATGATGTCTATACACTGGAAACAGAGACTCTGACTGTTGAGATCAAGGTGCTCGAGCTTGAATATGGAACGGAGATGGAAGAAAAGAACAGCTACTTTACAAATGTTGTCTTTGATATCATTGCCCGGCAAAAAATGATGAAAGATAATGAAAATTGAATTATGATCAAAACAACTGCTATGTTGATCTCCGAATTGAAAGGGTATGTTAACCCCAAGGCTAAAATCGGGAGAATGGTCGAGAAGGGAGAGCTTTTTCCGCTGATTCGCGGCTTATATGAAGATGATCCGAAAACTCCTGCGATATATCTTGCAGGAAGCATTTATGGTCCTTCCTATATTTCCTTTGAATTTGCCCTCAGCTTTTATGGTCTGATATCAAAGAAAGATTGGCCTGTGACTTGTGCTGCATATGGCAAGCGGAAAGAAAAAATTCACGAAACCATGTTTGGTACATTCAAATACAGAGATATACCAAAGGAAGCATATGTAAAAGAGTTGGTTTTACATATAGAAAATGGATACAGCTTTATCATGGCTTCCCCGGAAAAGGCTCTATGCGATACTTTATATAATTCAGCACCGGCTTCAAACCTGAGAGAACTGAACGAATTGCTTTTTGAAGAAATCGGTATCGGGAAGCGGAAAATATTAAAGCTGGATGCTGACATCATTTTTAGTATAGCGGATTATTACGGATGCCGCAATTTACACCTTTTGAAATCATTTTTGAGAAAGAAATATGGACGCAATCATTCAACAGCTTTCGCGAATAATTCAAAATAATCAAAAAGCATCCGAAAATCAGGCTGAAATTCGTGCTCTCAGAGAAATCCTTTTATCCGGTCTCAGCCGAAGCGGCTTTCTCAAAGAGTTCCCCTTCTTACCGGAATTTGAAACCATATCGGGGCACCGATGTTTTTTGTGTTTTCTTGATCAGGATAAACATGATCTTTCCGCAATAGAAAAAAATTATCTGGCATTGGTGGAAACAGAATTAAAAGCCTTTGGGGCAGATGTACAAATCAAAATGTCTGACCACGGATTTTCGGTAATGTATGGTGATTGGGAATTAACAGCTGTTATTATTCACGAAGATTTGAGATCAGCCCCGGTTTTTCTCTATCAGCAAACTCCCATTCCTTATGAGCTGCGTTATATTATGGATATAAATGAAGGTTTGCGGAGAAAAATTGAGCTGGTTATCGAATCGGAAATAAAAGAACTTAAGTCTGCTGAGAGTAAAGTATCCACTAAATCCTCCGAAAAGAAGAGGCGGAAAAAGAAAGAAAACGATTCAGTTCAACAGCTTAGTTTATTTGATTTTTAGAATCATAGATTATTTAGACGGATCACGCAGTTGTGGTCCGTCTTTATTCTTTCTGTCATATCTGTCAGCTGCCGGCAGGCACGTCTAAATCAAGAATTATCGCTTCTGCTTCAGCAGCTCTTTCTGCAGGTACAGAAATCGCAATCTGTCCAAGTATACCGAAGTTTAAGCCAAGCGCTTTTCCGAGAGATTCTTTCAGCTGTTTACAGGGAATATCAGCCTCTTTTAGCAATCCGGACATCAAATCCGCCTCGACCTGATTTTCAGCCCAATAGACAATTTGATATTTGTTCTCGAAATCAATATCTTTTTCCAACATATCTGCCTCCTTTAAAATAAATTATAAACGAATTGAGATATATCGCTATTTTTAGGGAATGATAAACTTATTCTTTTCCCAAACACATGACATTTATTTCATAAAAAAATGACACTCAACTTATACACATTCTGAAAAAAGATGATATTATTTATTATAGTAAACGTTTGCAAAGCACGTCTTTGCTTTTTAAGGAGAATATCTAATGGAAAAAGTTCGTGTTGGTATCATCGGCGCAGGCCGAATCGGTCGTGTACATTCCAAATCCCTGACAAACAATGTTCCCGAAGCTGAACTCGTTGCGATTTCCGATAAATTTGTTGAAAGCGCGAAGAAAGCTGCTGAAGAATTCGGTATTCCGAATTATTATGAAGACTATCACAAGATCCTTGAAGACCCCA
>CAYWGX010000043.1:0-17338 GCA_964457635.1 uncultured Leptolinea sp. | reverse complement strand
CAAACCTGATCCGCGATTTGGGCGGATCGGTCGAAACGACCGCTGACAGCCTCACCATCCACGGCAGCGGATCGCTGCGGGGAGGAACGGTCAGCGCAGCAAACGATCATCGCATCGTGATGGCAGCCGCGATCGCCGCATCACTTTGTGACGAGCCGGTCATCATCCATGGGGCGGAAGCTGTAACGAAATCTTACCCAACCTTCTTTGAAGACTTTGCGTCTGTGAAAGGATCTGTTCATGTCCTCTGAATTTGGAAAAAATCTGCGCATCAGTGTGTTCGGCGAATCTCACGGGCCGGGGATCGGCGTTGTGGTCAACGGTTTTCCCGCGGGAGAGAAAATTGATACAGAAGAATTGAGCCGCTTTCTCGCCCGCCGGGCTCCCGGAAACAGTCACCTGACCACAGCCAGAAAAGAAGCTGACCTGCCGGAATTTCTCAGCGGAGTTCGTGACAATATTCTGACCGGATCGCCCTTTTCCGCCATTATCCGCAATACAAACCAGCGTTCCGGGGATTATAAGGGCTTCGAGGATACACCGCGTCCCTCCCATGCAGACTACACAGCCGCTATCAAATGGCAGGGAGTTGCTGACATGCGGGGCGGAGGACACTTCTCCGGAAGGCTCACCGCGCCTTTGTGTGTCGCCGGGGGAATCGCGCTGCAGATCCTTACACGTCGGGGGATTTTTATCGGAGCGCATCTCGCAAACACGGGCGGCATCGAAGACGATCGGTTCCCACTTTATCCGACCCGAGAGCTGTTCAGCAGTATCGCGGGCAAAGGCTTTCCGGTGATCAACTACGAAAAAGGACAGTTGATGCAGGATTGCATCCGAAAAGCTGCCGCTGAAGGCGACTCGGTGGGAGCAGCTATCGAATGTGCCGTCATCGGACTGCCTGCAGGACTGGGAGATCCCATGTTTGACGGGGTGGAAAGCCTGCTTTCTTCCGCTCTGTTCGGTATTCCGGGTGTGAAAGGCGTATCCTTCGGTTCCGGATTCGGCTGTGTAAACATGCGGGGATCCGAGCACAACGATCCCTTTATCATTCAGGATGGTTCCGTCAGGACTGCATCCAATAATTCCGGAGGCATTCAGGGCGGGATCACCAACGGCATGCCGCTGGTATTTCAAATCGCGATGAAGCCTACCGCATCCATCGCCAAAGCGCAGCAGACTGTCTCTCTTTCGAAGATGGAAGCCACGGAGATCGAGATCCACGGCCGCCACGACCCCTGCATCGCCATCCGTGCTGTCCCGGTGGTGGAAGCCGTCACCGCGCTGGTGATGCTTGAAATGAAAAATCAGAAATAAGAGATAAGAAATAAGTAATCGAAGGAAGACGTAAGACGTAAGAAGAAAGAAGGAAGAAGGTGAAAGAAAAGGTATTCGGACTTATCGGGGAGACGCTGAAGCACAGCTGGTCTGTGCCGATCCATCACGAACTGGGATGTGAAGCTTACCGGCTTTACGAGCTGAAACCGGAAGAACTCGGTGATTTCCTGACACACAGCGAGATCGGCGGGCTGAACGTCACCATCCCCTATAAAAAGGCTGTCATTCCGTATTGCGCATCTATCGATCCTTATGCGGCAGCGATCGGCAGTGTCAACACGCTGGTGCCGGACAAAGATGGAAAACTTCACGGGTATAACACGGATGCCCTTGGACTGTCCTATATTGCCTGGCGCAGCGGCATCAGCTTCCGGGATGCAAAAGTGGTCATCCTTGGTTCCGGAGGAACATCTCTCACCGCGCAGGCAGTCGCCCGGCAGGAAGGGGCACAGGAAATTGTCGTCGTCTCACGAACCGGAGCAATCAACTATCAAAATGTTTATGAGCATTGGGATGCGGATGTGCTGATCAACACCACACCCGTCGGGATGTACCCGCACAACGGTGAAAAACCTGTTGACCTGAGCATCTTCAACAGCCTGCGCGGTGTGCTGGATGTGATCTATAATCCCCAGCGGACCGCTCTGCTGATGCAGGCAGAAGAACTGAACATTCCCCACAGCGGCGGGCTGCCCATGCTGGTCGCCCAGGCAGTTCGTGCCGAAGAAAAGTTTTTCAGCAAAAGCATCCCCGACAGCGAGATCGAGCGTATCACCGCCATGCTGCGCAGGCAAATGACGAACATCATCCTCATCGGTATGCCCGGCAGCGGCAAAACCACCATCGGCAGTATCCTCACAAAAAACTCCGGCCGAGAAGCCATCGACATAGATGAGGAGATCGTCAGGACCGCCGGCTGCTCCATACCCGAATTGTTTCAAACGATCGGAGAAGAAGGTTTCCGAAAGCTGGAAACCGAAGCCGTGCAAAAGGCCGGAAAAGAAAGCGGGAAGATCATCATGACCGGCGGCGGCGTTGTGACCCGCCCGGAGAATTATGCGCCGCTGCACCAAAACGGACGAATATACCAGCTGGAACGGGAACTGAGCCTGCTCCCGATCGATGGACGTCCGATCTCACAAAAGACACCGGCGCAGGAGCTTGCCAGACAACGCGCCCCGATGTATCAAACGTTTCGGGACGTACAGGTCGACAACAATGCCGCACCTTCTGAGGCGGCAGAAATGATATGGAGGGATTTCAATGAAAATTCTGGTAATTAATGGACCCAATATGAACCTGCTCGGTCTGCGGGAGCCGGATATCTACGGCAAGCAGACTTATGCCGACCTGGTGAACACATTACAGCAGAAGGCTGATGAACTGGGTGTGGAGATCTCCTTTATGCAGTCCAACCACGAAGGCGACCTGGTAGACGCCGTTCAGAACGCTTATCCGGAGACAGGCGGTATCATCATTAACCCTGCTGCCTATACGCATACCTCAGTAGCGATCCTCGACGCGGTCAAAGCGGTCGGCATTCCTACCGTTGAAGTGCACATGTCCGATGTGAAATCCCGGGATGATTTCCGTCAGATCTCCTATATCCGCCAGGCCTGCATCGCCACCTTCATGGGCAAAGGCTTCGGCTCCTACCTTGAGGCACTGGAAATGCTGGCGAGAAATCAGAGATAAGAGATAAGAAATAAAATTACTGTAATAATATTTAGAAATCACGAATATTATCTGCTGATCCATTGATGATATTGTGATTATAATTGAGTAACCATGGAAGAGAAACCCTTTACCAACATCCGCTCCCTGCTGGGTGCACTTGCCAAAGCAATGAACCTCATACAGCCTGAGGTTGAGCATCACCACGAACAGACTGCTTATTTTGCCTTTCATATTGCCAGGATTATGGGCATGGAAGGCGAACAGCTTCATACGATCACTTATTCCGCTCTGCTGCATGATGTGGGCGGCACGCTTTTCGATGAACCAAAGTCCATCACCGAAATCGAAAGCAACGCTGAAAAATACGCAAAAATCGGGGCAGATATGCTCCGGGACCTGCCGGATTACAGGGAAATCGCCAACGTGATCGAATTCTGCCAGTCTGACTGGGAGGATATCCTCCGGGAGATCCCGCCATCAGACAAAAGGTTTGAATATGCAAGGCTCGCATCCTTCATCCACCTGGGTGATATCGCGTCACTTTGCCTGAACCGAAACAAAAGGGTGCTCAACCAGAGAGACGACATCTGTGCAGTAGCGCAGGCAGGCTCCGGCACCCGTTTCAATCCGGAGGCTGTTGAAGGGCTCCTCAAACTGAAACCGTTTGAAGTCATTTGGCTGGACGCCATGGAAAATCCCGCATTCCTGATGTATTTCACAGGTGAAATGCACCGGATCACTCTGGAAAAAACCGCATCACTGACAAAGCTGATGTCCCGCATCATCGACTTTCGCTCCTCCTTCACCGCCATGCATTCCGCAGGTGTGGCTGCCACAGCAGTCGAACTGGCAAAGCTCGCGGGAATGTCGGATGAGGACTGCCTGAAGATGAAAATCGCAGGTTACCTGCACGATGTCGGCAAGCTGGTCGTACCGCGGGAAATTTTGGAAAAGCCGGGGAAACTCACCACGGAAGAGTTCAACATCGTCAGGGAACATACCTATTATACCCGGCTGATCCTGATGGATATCGACGGTTTTACGGAGATCAGGGACTGGGCTGCTTATCATCATGAAAAACTGAACGGGAACGGCTACCCCTTCCATCTGAATGCTGAGGAACTTGATCTCGGAGCCAGGATCATGGCAGTTGCCGATATTTTCTCAGCCATCACAGAGGTCCGCCCCTATCGGGACGGAATGAAGAAAGAGCAGGCAATCGAGGTACTGAGAGGAAATGTCGAAAGCGGAGCTATCTGCGGAAAGATCGTCAATTTGCTCATTGAAAACTATGATCAGATCGACGCTGTCCGAGACCATGAGTCCCGGGAAGAGGGAAAACGCTATTTTGACAACCTGAAAATTCCTGAAATGCGCCAATAAAAGCGGGATCACCCCGAATACATGATGACAAAGGACAGCTGAAACAGCTGTCCTTTGTCATTTGATGTTTTCCGAAAGTTACCGTCTGACATCCATATGCAGCCTTTTATAGCGCTCTTCGATGCGGATCAACTGCATTTCAAAGTCCTGTCGGTTCTTCTGCTTGATATTTTCAAGAATCAGCCCGGAGAAAAAGGACTGGATCGCGGCGATCATGGCAAAGCCGCAGACGATCAAGGTCGGGAAATTCGGGACCAGACCTGTCTGCACATATTTCACTGCGACCGGGATAAAAAAGATGATGGACAGTGCTGCCAGGATCAGAGCGATGATGCCGAAGAAGTGCAGCGGTTTATAGTTGCGGTACATCCGCAGGATCGTCATCAACACTTTGAAGCCATCCGCGTATGTATTCAGCTTGGACGAACTGCCTTCGGGACGGTCCCGGTATTCGATCACTTCATTTTCCACCGCCAAATTCTTTTCGATCGCGTGGATACTCATTTCGGTCTCGATCTCAAAGCCTTTGGAAAGGACCGGAAAAGATTTGACGAACTGGTAACTGAAGGCACGATAACCGGTCATGATATCCTTTATATCACTCTTAAACAGGATATTGATGCTGGCACGGACCAGGCTGTTGCCGAAGTTATGAAAGGGACGTTTGTTCTCCTGAAAATAAGTTGAAGAAAGCCGGTCACCGACCACCATATCGGTTTTCCGTTCAAGGACGCGCTTCACCATTGCCGGGGCACTTTCCGCCGGATAGGTGTCATCCCCATCCGTCATAATATAGCATTCCGCATCGATTTCCCGAAACATGCGGCGGATCACATTGCCTTTCCCCTGCTGGTATTCAAAGCGCACCACAGCGCCGGCTTTTTTGGCTATTTCAGCAGTACCGTCCGTCGAGTTGTTATCGTAAACATAAACGACAGATTCCGGCAGGGCACGTCTAAAATCAGTCACTACCTTTTCGACTGTCGCCGCCTCATTGTAACAGGGAATCAAAACCGCGATCTTATCCATAAGTCAAACCCTCTCAAAACTTTATTTCCCTTCCTTACTCTATCTAATTATAACCAGGTTATTACGAAAATCGGGGATAGTGATTTTAAAGTCAATTTGCAATGATTAACCTCCTTTTTGCCATTCTTCATTTATAATTTAAGATGGAACGAAAAATGAAGAATGTATTTTCTTACTTCCTACTCGGGATACTTCTGGCACTTCCCTCCGGAGCAGGTCTTTACTATCTGGTGATGTACACGCAGCCTTATCTGCGGGAACGCTGGCTGTTCTTTCTGGCCCTGTTCATCTTTGTCGCCGGTGTACTGCTGCCCTTCTATGCACTTATGAACCGTTATTTTTTCACGGCTCGGCGCATCAACCCGCCAACTGTTATACGGGAAGCGATCGGCACCGCAATGATCACAGATTTGCTGCTCTGGTTCCAAATCGGACGCGTCCTGACTTCCACGATCATCATGATCTGTGTCGGCGGGTTCGTGCTGGCGGAATTATTGTGGCGGGGCAGAGAAGCTGTAGAGTTTCGTTCCGGAATCGATGATTGAGAATTAGAGAAAAGGCACAGCATATGAAAAAACAGATCCAGGCGCTGATGGCGCAAAAAAAACTTGACGCAATTCTGATTTCCGGTGCACGGGAACACAACCCGTTCCTGACTTATTTTGTCGGAGATGCATTCTTCACACATGCCGATGTATTGGTGATGAAAGACCGCGAACCACTGCTCTTTTATCGTGTTATGGAACGGGATACCGCTGCCATGACTTCGCTGAAAGGTGTATGTTACAGTGACCTTGAGGTCAGCCGATACCGGGATTGCTCTGAGCGCGCCAATACGCTGCTGGCCATGCTGCGCTATGCGGGAATGACTTCCGGCCGGATCGCCTTCTGCGGGCGGATAGAATTCAACACTGCCTGGCAAACTATCCAGCAGCTCCAGAACAAACTCCCGGAGCTCGAGGTCGTCGGCGGACAGGGAGATGAGATTCTCAATGAAGCACGCTACCTCAAGGACCCGCAGGAGATCGAAAAAATACGTGAGATGTGCAAAATCGTCACAACCGTCGTCGGCCGGGTGGAAGACTATATTTCATCCAAATATCTGCATGACGGCGTACTGATGGATAATGACGGCAGTCCGGTAACGATTGGAAAGGTAAAGTCTCTCATCAACCTGTGGCTGGGCGAACTGGGTGCGGAAAATCCGGAAGGAACGATCTTCTCTCAGGGACGGGATGCCGGTGTTCCGCATAACCAGGGGAACGACGCTGATGTTCTGCAGGCGGGGAAAACCATTGTCTACGACTTCTTCCCCTGCGGAATGGGCGGCGGCTACTTCGGTGATTTCACACGGACCTGGTGCATTGGCTGGGCGCCGGATGAGGTGAAAGAATCCTATGCGGAAGTCAAAGAGATCCATGACCTTTGTGCGGAAAAGGCACGCCCCAACATGCGTTTCAAGGACCTGCAGCAGATGACCTGCGACTATTTCAAGTCTCACGGACACAGGACCATCGATGAAGACATGAAAGTCACCAACGGCTACACACATTCTGTCGGGCATGGGCTGGGGCTCAACATTCATGAACGTCCTTTCAGCTCAAAGACAGCATCCGACAAGGATCTGCTGGTGCCGGGCGCGGTGTTCACCATTGAACCGGGCTTGTACTACCCTGACAATGCTGAAGGCTACGGTGTCCGCATTGAAGACACCTATTACATGGATAAAGACGGTAAAGTCAGCCCGCTGACTGAATATCCCTACAGACTGATCATTGATGTTCCGGCGAAATAAGCCGGAAGAGGCAGGAGCATGGCACAGAAAACGATTCGTATTTTGGGGATTGAAAGCAGCTGCGATGAAACAGCAGCTGCTATTGTTGAAGACGGACGTCACATCGTTTCGGATTTTATCTCCACACAGATCGATATACACAAACAATATGGCGGAGTCTTTCCGGAAGTAGCCTCCCGTCAGCATGTGCTGGCTGTTTATCCCGTGATCGATGAAGTGATGAACAAAGCTCACATGAGCTATTCCGATATCGATGCCATTGCAGTCACCCGAGGCCCCGGGTTAGCCGGTTCACTGGTGGTCGGAATGAACGCAGCCAAAGGCCTTGCCATGGCAACCGGACTGCCGCTGATCGGGATCAACCACCTGGAGGGACACATCTATTCCTCCTGGGTCTACTCCGACCGCGATGAGACGATCCCACCCGAGCCGGAATTTCCTGCCATCGTGCTGCTCGTCTCGGGTGGACACTCGGAAGTGATTTTGCTGCAGGATCACCTGAAATACGAACGCCTTGGCGGCACACTGGACGACGCAGCCGGAGAAGCCTTTGACAAGACAGCCAGACTGCTGGGTCTGGAATATCCCGGCGGGCCTTCGATCCAAAAGGCTGCTGCCGACGGGAACCCGGATGCTTATCAGTTTCACGTTGCCAAGATGCCCGGAACCTATGATTTTTCCTTCAGCGGGGTCAAAACTTCCGTGCTTCGCACCGTACAGAACCTGCAGAAAAACGGTGAAACGCTCAATGTTCCGGATCTGGCAGCCAGCTTTCAGAAATCCGTGGTCAGCATTCTTTTTGAAAAAACGATGCGGGCAGCCCGTGAATATCAGGCGAAAAACATCGTTATCGCCGGCGGTGTTTCCGCCAACAAATGCCTGCGCGATACCTTCCTGATGAATCAGAGCGAGTTCAAAATCTTTATTCCGCGACTGGCTTACTGCACCGACAACGGTGCCATGATCGGGGTGGCAGGTTACCGCCGCTTCCTCGCCGGACAGCGTGACGGGCTGGACATGGACGTCTACCCAAACTGGCCGCTCTCAAGAGTAAGCCTGAGATAAGAGATAAGAAATAAGAGATTAGGAAAGTACTGACAGCTCCCTGTCACATTTTCTGATTTCACGCAGAAGCAGAATGCTCAGGAAGAACTCTGAGATCGGGGGGGCGAAAGCAGCTCCATCGCCTTTGAAAAAATAAATCAGAAGAAAATTCGCCATCACAGTAAATGCAACACCAACCTGGAAGCATTTACTGTATTTTTTATCATTCCCGCTTGCCAGGAGGGTCTGCACCCCGGTAAAGGCATTGAAAATCGACAGATTCATCCAAAGGAGCAAAGGAATCACCCAATAAGCTTTCACGCTGTATTCAGCACCGAAAAGGACTGAAACGACCTGCCTTGAGAACAGGCACACCGCTGCAGACAGAATGACAAAAAGAGGGAGGATGGTATTTCTGAGCCGGGTAACAAAAGAACGGCCAACTGTCCACGCTTCATTGAATTTTTTACTTGAAACCGGATAGATCACCTGGGAAATGGGGACCCAGCAAAGGATCAGGGTATTCGGTATTTTCAGAATTGCGGAGAATATTCCAACTTCAGATTCGGCCGCGAAAATACCCAGAAAAGTCACACCGATCGCCCCAAAGACCTTGGAAGAAAGCTGGGTAGTAAACACATACCAGCCATCCTGCAATTCTTTCCATATCTCTGCAAAAGAAACCTTCCGGAAACGGATCTGATATTTTTTCCGGGCAATCAGCACACCCAAAATTCCGCTGAGCAGGGGTGTCAGGGAAAACAAAAGACAATAGACCAGGATATCAGCGGGGCCTTTCACCAGCAGGAAAATCAAAATCATAGTTACAGAACGGGATATGATGCACAGGATCGTGATAAACTTCATATCCTGTTTTCCCTGGAAGAACCAGTCTGTCTGCAGGCTGTACCCGCATAAGGTCATCAAAAGCACGAGCACACACAAACATAACTCCTGATTTGCGATGTTAATCAGGATATAAATTCCGGAAATGAGAATGCTCACTGCCAGCAGCAGCATACGGCTTTGGATCACAACAGAAAACAATCTGCTGTCATCTTCTTTACCCAGGGCAACCTTCCGGGAAGCAGACATGGTAAACCCATATTCGACCAGAACCTGCAGATAGTTTATGATGTTGACTGCAATTGAAAACACACCAAATTCAGCTGTCCCAAGCACTCTTGTGATATAGGGCACAATGAGCAGGGAGAAGACCGAATTAAAGAAGTAATATAAATACATCCAGATACCATTTTTGACAACGGTTTTCTCCAGCATAGATTTGATTTTTTCCACAAAGCTCGCTGCAGTCAAAGCCCCTCCTAATAATTATTTTTCTTCTTCGGTGTCGGACTGGGTATCGGGTAGGTAGGCGGTCCGGCAAGAATACGGCTGAAATATTCCGAACTGGTGGAAGCGATCACATAGCTCGAAAAACGCCTCATCCTCCCCTCATATTTCACCGCACCGTTTTCCGTGATCCAGTTATCCAGATTCAGCGGGATCACCCCGCCGGCTTCGATCCATTCCCCGTTATATTTTCGGGCAATATGGACATGGGTACCAGAGGACGTACCGCCGTCACAGGAGGGATGTCCAAGGACATCACCCATCTCCACATGTGTACCTACCGGCAGGATCGATTCCGTCTTCAGATGGAGCAGAAGCAGCACCCAGCCGGTCCGCTCATCAGCATCATCATCCATGTCCAACATCGCCATACCCGTTCCGGTCCGCACAATCGTACCGGAATGAGGCGCGATAACCTCTGCCAGGCTGACAAAACAGCCGTGTTCATTGGCAGGCGGCGCAAAATCCACCGCCGCATAAGGATGGAGCGAACCCCAGGCCGTGTGCGGACCACCGGTATAGGTCCAGGCTTCCCCGTCCTTGAACGGGAGCCGCAGTTCGATCTGCTCCAGAGAGCCCGGCAGATGTGCAGGAAACTCATCCACCGGCGGAAAGTCACCGAACATTTCCCTGTATGTCTTCACAAACCCCTCCGGACCGATCGCAGTGTAATACTCCCGGGCCGGGAAAATCATCGCAAAATACGCCTGCAGCACCACGGTGCAGGCATTCAGCCAGGGGTCCACCCTAACCAGCGTACCGTCCTGCAGCTCATACTCGCTGAAATTGCCGGCTTTGTAAGAATAATAATGATCATTGAAGAACTCCGCCAGCTGGTTGAGCTGTCCGCTGAGGGTCTTATAACGTTCGCCGGGCATACGGAGCACAGACGCCGTGTTGAAATCATCCCGATAATTCGGATCCGTCAGCGCCCCCGTGAGGTACTGCAGTATCGCCAGCAGCAGCCGCGGACTAATGGAATAGGACTGGGAAATATAGTCGACCAGCTCTCCACCGCGCAGATTGCGGTTATCGCTCCAGATATTGTAATATTTGAACCAGCCCGGCTGCCTGTCCGTATAACTGCGGGCGGAAAAGCCTTTGTCCGCCGGACCGTTCACATACTGCGCATCCGCCAGGATCTTATAGGAACTGCCCCAGCTGCTGCGGTAGTAGATCGGGATCTGCATCGGCAGCCCCTGCGGCAATGTCGTAACGTGTTCAGGCAAAATCGGGTTGGCTGCCCGAATCTCCCGCTCCGTTGTATTAAAGCGGGCGGCAAGTGCCGGCAGCGTATCACCGTCCATAGCAGTATAGTCCACCAATTCACCCGGCATATACTTCGGACGCTTGCGCCGCACCGGATCGCTTTGATCCGGCGTGGGAGGAGCGGGATGTGCAGTCTCTGTCGGCACATGGGTTCCCGTCGGAAGCGGCGTTTCTGCCGCCTTTTCTGTCCGGATACACCCGGTAAGAGCTAAAACAAAAAAAAGCAGCGAAACAAAAGAACTTAGCCAAAAAGTTGGACAAAGAATATTGAGCGGAAAAACTCTGTGCCGATTTTCCGCAAACCATCTGTCATTCTTCATTCTTCACTCTTCATTAATAATGGACCACTTTTTCTGCGGAAGCATACTGTTCCGCGTAGACGGTCTCATCGCCGCGGGTCACACCGCCGGTATAGCTTTCTCCGCCAAAGGGGATCCAGCCGCTGAGATCAAAAGGAATCGGACCATAAGCCTGCACCCATTCCCCGTTATACTTTCGGGCGATATGCAGATGTGTACCGGTAGCGCTGCCTCCCTCACAGGAAGGGTGCCCGATCCTGCCGTGAAGCGGAAGGACAGTTCCCGGTTCAACTTTGCCGTCCGTCCGCACATGGAGATAATAGAGCACCCAGCCGGTTTCCTCATGACCGTCCATATCCAGATCCAGCACGACTGTTCCCACACCGCCTCGAAGCACCAATCCCGGAGCTGAAGCCAGAATCCAGGAATCAGAACGCGCGCAGCCGCCTTCTGCCATCGGGGGAGCAAAGTCCAGTGCGCCCTGTGGAGATCCGGTCGTCCAGGATTCATGCGGCCCGCCGGTGATGGACCACTCATCGTTCTCACCGTAGGGAAGCGTCAGCACCGGCTGCAGCAGATCGTTGTTAAATCCATGAGGGTCGGTGATATAGTAATCCCAGACATTCCCGAAGTCCAGATAAAACTGCTGCAGGAATCCGTTAGAGCCATAAATCGCGTCTTCAAATTCATCGTAAAGATAAAGCTGCGCGAAAAGATACTGTATCGCGGCAGACCCGGCGTTCAGCTGGGGATTGAAATAAATCGGCTCATCCGGCTGAGGATATTTATAAAAAGGAATCTCAGCGATCTTCCCGTAGCGCCAGCCGTAATACCCCAGGGAAAGCTCCTGTGCCGCCCAAGTCATCTGTTTGTAAAGCCCCTGGGAATTTTCTCCCAGCCAGCCCAGCGGATAATACTCTTCCACGATGGAGCGGGGCTGACCGGAGACCCAATGGCTTTTGTATTCCAGCAGTTCCAACAGAATGATCGGGCTGATGGAATAGTCCAGAGCCACTTTCTGGATGATCTCGGTCCCGGTCAGGGTCCCGGACGAGGTATATTCCTCATAAGTGGAGAGGAAACCGCCGGCCTGTTCGACTTCATAGGCCAGATCATAACCGATCGAAGGGTACCCCATCACGATATACTCATCCGGCAGGATGCGCATACCGGAGCTGAAGTTTCGCTGCGGAGCATTGACCAGCAGCAGGGTACCGGGCTTCAGGAAACAATCATTTTCCGGATCTGCCAGTCCTGTCAGCTGATCGGTCGTTGTACCGTAACGCAGAGCGATCGCCTGTGCCGTATCTCCGGACTGAGCGACGTAAAAATGCTTGTTATTGAAACTCGTATAGAGCACCGGCAGTGGAATATCCGGCGTCGGTGTGAAGGTCGGCACCATGATTTCCGCAGTGGCTGTCGCGGAAGAGACTGCAATGGTCTCCACCGGGAAGGTACTGCGCGGGGTCGGTACCGTTGGCGTAACCGTAGGGGTGTCCGTAACAGTCGGCGACAATGTCGCCGTCGGAGTCAGTGTGGCAGTCATCAGCGCAGAAGCGGTTCCCGTCTCCACCTCCGGAGGAATCGTTTCCGTCGGTGTATTTGTGAAGGTCGCACTCGGGGTGATGAGTTTCTGCGCTTCAGTCGCACGGAATGCTTCCGTCACACGGGAAATTGCAGCCCGTTCCGCGATAGCCGTCAGCTGCTGCGGTGAATTTGCCGAACGGGTACGAGAACACGCCGGCAGGAACAGCACAATGACGAGCAGATTGAAAAGCAGGATCAGTCCGGAAGATTTTTTCATAGTCGTATCCGGCTGCCGGCTCCCGGTTTGAAACTGCAGATTACAAAAGGATCTGATTTCTGTAACCTGAAGCAATAACCGGAAGCCGCTGACCGCCGGAGATCGTTGATATTACTGTTTATCGAAATTCAGTTTCCGACCGCCGATCAGATGGAAATGGGTGTGCATGACGGACTGTCCCGCATCCGGACCGGCATTGGTGATGATGCGGTAACCGCTTTCTTCCAGTCCAAGTTCCCGGGCGATGTGTGCTGCAACGGTCAGAATATGTCCCAACAATTGTTCATCCTCTTCTGTATATTCAGAGACGTTCAATCGGTGCTCCTTCGGGACGATCAGCACATGGGTCGGTGCAACCGGATTCAGATCGTTGAAAGCAACGACCTGCTCATCTTCATACACGAAATTCGAAGGGATCTCATGATTCGCGATTTTACAAAAAATACAATTCTCAGCCATTGTCCTCTCCTTAATTACTTTTTACCTTTTACTTTTTAAAGTTCACCGTACTCAGCACTGCAGACGATATCGTAATATTCCAGCTCCGTTTCCCGGATGGAATAATAATATTCCTTCGCAGCTTTGCCGAGCTGCCGGACGGTATCAACGTGCTCCGAAGCATCTGTATCCCAGTAACGCGGGATCACAAAAAGCGGATCCATATTTCCATCCATTTTATAAGCAGGACGGGCTGCATCGTTCACGTCACACAAGGGGATCCAGTTGTACATCACCGGGCCACGCGGATGGGTCGTGAAACCGACTTTGTAGCCGTATTCCTTAGCAATCTCGATGGGTCTCGCGCCGAAACCGCCCCCCGGCCAGATGATAGCCCGCGGTGTTTTGTGAAAATGTTCCTGGATCCTGTCCACACTCCCCTTAAGTTCACCGATCAGGAATTCATCACTGGAATCGTCGCCCATGTTGATGTTATGCACGACCCCATGTGCCTGATGATCAACCAGTCCCAGCTCTTCCATACGGGCGTTTTCATCCCAAAGCTCCTGTGAGGTATTGTCAGCACTGATCCAGGCATTGATAACCGGCCAGCCCCATTCATCATAATAGGGTTTAAAGTGCTCCATAAAGTTCTCTTCATGCCGGCGGTCATCCTGAATGAGCAGAACAGAACGTTCCGGGATCCAGTCGTTGTTTTCAATGAAAGCAATGAACTGCTCTGTGTTGATGGCCGTAAAGCCCTGGTCATGCAGGTTACGGATAAGCTGCTTATGCTGGTCGATCGTCACCGTATTCGCCCGCAGGATCGGGTCTGAGATGCTGCTGGTATCCTCACCGCGGATAATGCTGTGGTACATGATCGCCATCACCACCGTACCCGGGGCAGCTTTTCCTTCACCCCAGCGATTTTTGATCACCTGACAGACATCCGTCTGATATTCATGGGGCGTATCGTTCTTGTGAAGCAGTTCCGACTGATAGATTGCAGGTAGTTCCGGAGGCTGACGATTCGGTTCCTTAGTCGGTTTGGGTTCCGGAGTCGGTTCAGGCTGCTCTTCCGGAATATCGGACACATGATCACGGGAAATCAGCAGATCAGGGGTTGCTTCAGCGGAATGCATTTCTGTTTCCGGAACAAAAGGAGCTTCCGCCTGGGCAGTTTTCACCAGATCATCCATGGATATTTCAGTCACATTTTGCTGCGCAGGGACAGCATTCCCGCTTTTTGAGGGCAGGTTACAGCCGGCTGTCCACAAAACGATCAGCAGGAAAACAATAAGGATCGGTAAACGGTTTCTCGACATACACCTATTATATCGAAAAATTTTGAAATATGTAATTTCCCGTTTCAATTACATGGTATTTCCAATCCCGCAATTTTTTACCTCACTGCCGTATCACAGATTATCCGTTATAATAGACATGGAGGCAATTTTGGAACAGCTGAAAGAAAAATTTTTTGAATCCGTCAGCAGTGTCATTCCCATTTTCGCGATCGTCCTGATACTGAGCATCACGATCTCACCGTTCAATTCCGGCGTCCTGGTGCTGTTCCTCTTTGGGGCGATCCTGCTGATTTTCGGGATGGCACTGTTCACCCTGGGCTCGGGCATGTCCATGACGCCGCTGGGCGAAGGCATCGGTATCGAAATGAGCAAAGCCAAAAAGATCTGGATCCCGCTCCTGTTATGTTTTGTTCTCGGCATGCTCATCACCATCTCGGAGCCGGATCTCACAGTGCTTGCCGAGCAGATTCCGTCCATACCCAACATGACGCTCATCCTTTCCGTGGCCGGTGGCGTTGGGATTTTTCTCGCCATTGCCATCCTGCGTCTGCATCTCAACATCCCGCTCACCCGTCTGTTTCTGATTTTCTACCCGCTGGTTTTTATCTTGGCATCTTTTGCCCCGGCAGCATTTATCCCGGCAGCCTTTGACTCCGGCGGGGTAACCACCGGCCCCGTCACCGTCCCCTTTATCATGGCGATGGGTGCAGGTCTGGCTGCCATCAGCTCCAACAAATCCAGCCGCTCCGACAGCTTCGGTCTGGTCGCACTCTGCAGCATCGGACCGATCCTCTCTGTTTTGATTCTCAGCATTTTCTATTCACCGGAAGCCACATCCACCCCGGTGGAAATCGCGGAAATCAACACCACCAAAGACGCAATTCTGGCACTTTTGACCGCTACACCTCACTATGCGAAGGAAGTATTGATCGCCTTTTCACCGATTCTGCTGGTATTCGTACTCTTCCAGGCGATCTACAAACGCTTCCGCAAACATCAAATGATCCGAATCGTCATCGGTATGCTTTATACCTATGCCGGGCTGGTCCTGTTCCTGACAGCCGCCAATGTCGGCTTTATGCCTGCCGGCAATCTCATCGGCGGCATCATCGCCGGCAGCCAGCATAAATACTGGCTGATCCCGGTCGGCGCGCTTTTCGGCTATTTTGTCGTGGCAGCCGAACCGGCAGTCGTGGTCTTGAAAAAGCAGGTGGAAGAGATTTCCAACGGCGCCATCTCCCAGCGCTCCATCGGACTGGGCCTTTCCTTTGGTGTGGCTGTTTCCGTCGGCATTTCCATGCTGCGCATTCTCACCAGCATTCCCATCCAGCCCTTCCTTTATGCTGGCTATGCCATCTCACTGCTCATCAGCTTCTTTGTCCCGCCGCTCTACACCGCGGTCGCCTTCGACTCGGGCGGTGTCGCCAGCGGTCCGATGACTTCCACTTTCATACTGCCTTTCGCAGTCGGCGCCTGCACTGCCCTGGGCGGAAACATCATGACCGACGCATTCGGCATCGTCGCTATGGTCGCCATGACCCCGCTCATCACCATTCAGTCCATCGGCCTCTTCAGCTCCGTCCGCCAGCGTGCCCGCAGGAAACAGAAGGCTGAAGCCATGAGCCTTGTTCCTGACGTGATGGTTTATTATGAGAAAGCGAGATGATCCATGAGCCAATATAATGATAACGACCGCATTGAACTGCTGATCACTATTTTGGAAAGAGGAAAAGGCCAAAAACTGGTCCGCTTTCTTGACAAACACAAAGTTTATTTTCATCTGGAGTTTTCCGGTGTAGGAACAGCCACGTCGGAAATGCTCGATGTTCTGGGCCTGAACACCAAGGAAAAAGATGTCATCATAAGTCTCGGTACCCGCAAAGCAGTTCGAGACCTGACCAACGACATAGACGCAGGGCTCTGGGAGATCAGCCGTTCCAGAGGTCTGATGATGCAGCTTCGTCTTACCGCAGTCAATAACCTGATCTCTACAGCACTCATCGAAAGTGCAGAAGGGATCATTCTACCGGAAAATGAGGAAAAAATGATAAATGAATTTGACCACAGCCTGCTGTTGATCTCAGTCAAGCAGGGATATTCCGATGTTGTGATGCAAACCGCCCGCAAGGCCGGTGCCACCGGCGGTACGGTGATCCGCTCCCGCATGATCGGTGCCGAACAGTTTGAAGACAATTACGGGATCCGCATAGACCCTGAGAAAGAGATCATAGCCATTCTCGCCCCGAATTCCCTGCGGGACGTCATTCTGGACGCGGTCAACAGCGAACACGGTGTCCGCACGCCCGCTCAGGCCATCCTCTGCGCCCTACCGGTGGATAAGGCGTTTAAAATATAATAAGTATATAGGTTGCTGGTTGTAAGCAGCAGGTTTCCTTAGTCACATTTTTTTAAGTTTTGTTTGACGGTGGGGGAGACTTGCATTATAATTCAGCAGTTCGTTAAGAAATGAGCGGGAAGTTACTTGATTGATGCCCCGTGAGCGTGGTTTTTCGAATTGTTTTTTGGGAAGCAGGTCGAAAGACTGAAAGCGGCGGCAGACGGAACCCAAGCAAGCAGTTTTCCGTGAAAAAACCGGATTGCA
>CAYWGX010000042.1:0-17592 GCA_964457635.1 uncultured Leptolinea sp. | reverse complement strand
TTCATAGATCTGATACTTTTTTGCCTCTACGGCCCGGGTGACCTGCTTTTCAGACACCCCGGAATGATCCGTAGATTGCAGTGTTTTCTGATCCGTATCCTCTGCACCCTTTGCCTGATCGGCAGCTGACGGTTCATTTGTTACCGTATCCGATCCTTCTTCTGCTGATGCTCCGTTCTTCTGAAGTTTCTGCGAGATCGCCTCCATCAGAAGCATAAGCTGTTCATCATCCATATTATCCAGATCAATATCCTGTGCTGATACCGACATGACGAAAAAGGCCGATGTGATCAGCAGTGAAAGAATAACAACGATCCGCTTTACTATGGTCCTATGCTTTTTCATAATCCTCCTTTGTCCTGAATTTCTGTTCTCTTTGATTCCATTTTACCCCAAATTTATGTTTTTTACAGTGTGACTTTTGGTACGTCCAAAGGAAAACCAAAATTCATCTCTTGTCAGATTTTCATCTCTCATAGTATAATCTTTGATAACAAAAATTTACTGCAGCATTTTTGAGACTGAAGGAGCGTTTCCCGTTGTCTCATATGAAAATCAGGGAGTGAAGTCATGAGAAAGACAAAAATTATCTGCACGATCGGGCCTTCCAGCTCCGATCCCGAAATCTTCAAAGCGATGTGCCTGGCCGGACTCAACGTAGCACGGCTCAATTTTTCCCATGGTACCCATGAGGAGCATCAGCAGAAAATCGACATGATCAAAAAGGTCCGGGAAAAGATGGACCTGCCTATTGCGATCATGCTGGACACCAAAGGCCCTGAATACCGGATCAAGACCTTCAAAGACGGGAAAATCACCCTGAAGGATGGGGATGACTTCACTTTCACCACCCGCGACATCGTGGGAGACAACAAGATGGTCGCCGTCTCCTATACCGGCCTGATCGATGACCTGGCTGTGGGCGACCGCATCCTGGTCAACAACGGTCTGGTGGTCTTCGAGGTCCGGGAACTGGACGGGGATGAAGCCCGCTGCAAGGTGATCACCGGAGGAGTGCTCTCCGACCGCAAGTCCATGAGCTTCCCCGGCAAGGTGATGCGCCAGAAATATCTGAGCGACCAGGATAAATCCGACCTGCTGTTCGGTATCCGCAACGGCATTGATTTTGTAGCAGCTTCCTTCGTCTCCTGCAAACAGGACCTGGTAGACCTGCGGACCTTCCTGAATGAGAACGGCGGGAACGACATTGACATCATCGCCAAGATCGAAAACCAGTCCGGTGTGGACAACATCGACGAGATCTGCTCGGTCTGCGAGGGTGTGATGGTTGCCCGCGGTGATTTGGGCGTGGAAGTTCCCTTCACCGAGCTGCCGGCTATTCAGAAGCATCTGATCACCAAGTGCCGCCTGTTAGGCAAGCGCGTCATCACCGCAACGGAAATGCTGGAAAGCATGATCACCAATCCCCGCCCGACCCGTGCGGAGATCAGTGATGTGGCGAATGCGGTTTATGACGGCACCAGTGCCATCATGCTCTCCGGGGAATCTGCCGCGGGGAAATACCCGGTAGAGGCGGTGCGGGTGATGAGTGAGATCGCGGAACGGACCGAAGAGCACATCGACTACAAGGGGCAGTTCCAAAGCCATACCTTTGAGATCCACTCGTCCGTGGATGCCATTTCCCACGCGGCCTGCACCATGGCCATCGACCTGAACGCAAAGGGTATCGTGGTCAGCTCCCACAGCGGCCTGACGGTGCGCATGGTCTCCCGCTTCCGCCCGCCCATTGACATCCTGGGCCTGGCCACCAGCAAGCGAACCTGGTACAAGCTGGCGCTCTCCTGGGGCGTGCGGCCGATCCAGACGGAGCACTTCCCGAACATGGAGGTGCTGAACTTCTTCTCTCTGCGCCTGGCAAAGGACGCGCTGAACCTGCAGAAGGGGGATACGGTAGTGATGACCGGCGGCGACACCAGCGGCCAATCCGGCAACACCAACGTGATCCGCATTGAGACGGTGAAGAGTTAGCTGCCAATTACCAGATTATTACAGAATGAGCCATCGGAGGAAACATTCCGATGGCTCATTCTGTAATAACAAAATTTATCAGATCAGTAATTTGCGATTTTACTTCATCTGTCATATACAGATTCAGCAAACATAACAAATAATGATTTTTTATAAAATTTATCCTGACATTTATATCAACAAAGGTACAAATCAAAAAAACCGTATTAGTACGCAGAACTGAATACGGCTTTCAATTGATTCTGACCATAACGGCCAAACGATAGGACATGGGGTACCCGTTATCGTAAAAAAATATGGTCGGGATGTTTTTGATATTCATCAATCGTATATTGATGTTACAATTCCATTCAATCAAAATGTGTTGGCATCAGTGCCAACAGTTGGCACTGAATATGGCACTGATTATTTGCATAAAGATTTGTCAGGCGCAGAGGAAAAAGTTATTCTTGAATTAATCAAAAATCCATATGCCACATATGATCAACTTGCATTGGAGACAGGTATTTCAAGAAGGAGTATATCCCGTGCAATAGCGTCACTTTCTGAAAAGAAATATATAGAAAGAATAGGCAACAACAAAACCGGTTTTTGGAAAGTAATTCAATAAAGAAGTAAAAAGATATAATACTCTTTTTATTCCAATTCAGATAAAAACCATTCCACGTATTCCTGATAGCTCACCGGATCGGTGAGGATCGATTCGGCGTGACCGGCGGCAGGGATCAGATGAAGCTCCTTTGGTCCCCGAGTACGGTCATACATATCCTGAGAATTCTGCGGGATGATGAAGCTGTCCTCCGCGCCGTGGATAAAGAGTACCGGGATGCGGTTCTCATCCAGTGAATCGATCGGGCGCATCTCTTTGAGCGAGACCCCGTGACGCAGCCGCATGCCGAAATCTGCCAGATCCACCAGAAAAACGGGCACATGCGCATCCCGATATCCTTTGCGCAGCACATTCTCTATATCCGAAAAACCGCAGTCAGCCACGGCAAAATCCACCTGAAGCTGATATTTCAGCGCACTGACAGTGGTAGCCGCGCCCAGTGACTCCCCGTGCAGTCCCAGCTGTGACATTTCCGGATAGCGTTCCCGGCTGTCTTTCACCAGCGCCGCCAGATCCTTCCCTTCCCGCAGTCCGTAGGTTGTGATCGCCGTCTCATTTTCCCCATGCCCGCGCAGATCATAAATGATGCAGTTGAAACCCAAATCCAGGTACATTTTCACATATTTCAGTGAGCCCATGCGGTTATCGGTATAACCGTGAGAGAGGATCATGAATTTATCGCTCTGCTCCGGGTTTTTCAGGTACTGCACATGAAGGATATACCCCTCATCGCCGCTGACGGTATAATCGCTCTTCTCCAGGTCCTGATAAAAAGATGTATCATAATGCTCCGACTGCCACTGCATAGCTTCTTCCAGCGTCTGCCGGTTACCGTTCACCACAAAGGAAGCCAGAAACCAGGAAGCGCACAGAACCAACACGGCCAGTACGCCAGAAATAATGAGAAATGTTTTCATAAAATCTACCCGTCCTTCAGAAGTCAATTATAATTTAGAGAAGATATGATGACAAACAGGAAAGAGGAAATGATGAAACGAAAAAATATCCTGATTTTTATCTGTATAATGACAATAACAGTACTCAGCGCGGGAATTCTCTCTGCATATGCCATGCCCAGCGGACAGGCAGAAAATCCGCAGGAAACCGAGTCTGCCGACACAGCTGATACTACAACAGAAGACGAGAGCGGGATCGAGTTGATCACCCGGGAGGAAAACGCGGCCAATACATCCGCTGCTGACGGAGAAAATACTCCCGGCGAAACCGCGGAGGATGCGGCAGACACCGGAAACGAGGAAAGTGCCGAAGCAGAAACCACGGAAGAGCAGACAGAACCTGCGGTTGAAATACCGGAAGCACCTGTTCCGGAAGCACCGAAGGGCAGCGCTCTTTCCAAAGAGATCGGTTTTTACTGGGCTCCTTCCGCAAATGCCGGGCACTATGAGATCAACTGGACCGGTGACCGGGGGTATGAGGGTATGCTCGAGCAGGACGGCGACGACTGGACCTGCCAAATGGGCCGCTGCATCATCTTTGAAGAGCTGCCTTCCGACGGCAGCTACACCTGGACGGTCAGCGCCGTCAATGAAGCCGGATCTGCAGTCTCCGAAGAGATGAGCTTCACCGTACAGGCCAACATCCCCGCACCGGATGCTTACCTGCCGAGCGCTGTTCTCGGCAATCAGAGACCCATCACCTTCCAATGGTCAGATGCAGGCTACAATGCATCTGCCTACCGCATTCAGGTGATGGATCAGGACTCCGGACAAATCTGCCTGGACAAATGGTATGGCGTCGAACTGTTGGGCGTCGTGAACGGGGTTTGTTCGATGGACTCCACCGAATTTCTGGCAGCAGGTTCCTACGCCTGGCGCGTACAGGCCCGGAATTCCTCGTCCGTGTCAAACTGGTCTGCATGGAGAGCCTTTGGCGTGAACTGTGCGGAATGTCAGCTGGGAACATATCTCAATACCGTGACCAACATCATCGCACCCAATGGGACCATCACGGACCCGGCAGTGACTTTCTCCTGGCAGACCGTCACCGGTGCTGCCACCTATCAGCTGGAGGTCAAAAGCTCAGACGGCACCGAAGTGCTGAAAACAGAGGTCTCCCCGATGGAAAACTGCTCTGTTGAAATCTGTACCTATAAACCGGAGATGAGCTTCGAAGTCGGTGAAAGCTATGAATGGACACTGCTGACTTATGGCTGGAACAACATCTTCTGGGGATCTTCTCAGGGAAGTTTTTCTGTCGCCGAACTGACGGAAATGAAAGCGATCAGCTTCGTCGGTCCGGAAGATAATGCCGCGCTTGACCCGGACAACCAGCAGATCATCTGGACAGACCCGGGCAGCGAGACGGTTTCGTTCCGTGTGGGTGTGAGTGACAGCGAGGGCGAATGGCTCTTTGTCGGTGACCTGACCCGGGATGAAGCCTGGTGTGACGGGCTCACCTGCTCCATTCAGTTCCGCACCATTCCCGAAGGCGAGGGGTATCAGTTCACCCTCGTGCCTTATTCGGAGTTCAATGTTCCGGGAGAGCCGCTCTCGCTGAATTTCAGCAACAAAGCGGCTGAAGCTGAATAGGATAAAAACATGAAAAAGCCTCGCCGTAAAGCAGGGCTTTTTCATGTTTTCTATTTATACATTATTTCCCGTCATCGTATGCAAACAGGGATTCCATGATCGTGGTACCAACGATTTTTCCGTTTTCCAGCGAGTACATGAAAACCGGCGTGTAATATTTGTCTGAACGCAGATCTTCAACGACCACATAAGCGAAATATATTCCGTCCTGAAGCGGCTTGTAACTGAAGCTCAGGTTTTCATCGACCTGGATTTTCGGTCCGTAGACACTTGCCACAGCGTATTTCTCCAGATTGCTCTGCAGATAAACCGCATTATAGACGCCGTTCGGTTTCAGCGGGACCAGATCACGCCCCATCAGATCCGCTTGATTTTCCGTTGTGCGGATCCCGAGAAAATCGACAGTCTGGGTATCAAAGTGATAGCTCAGCATGAAGTTCACGATTTCACTCATATTATAGATCATCGGGACCGAGTAATTGATGTATTCCTCAGTGTTCCCAATCACTTCCAGCGGCAGCGGACAGTCATTCATCATCAACCATTCACCGTCAAAAGCAGCAACAAATGTGTTTTCGTCAGACATGGTGATGTAACGGTCTTCACCGAAGTAGGTCACATCGTCGGTTTCCTCATCATAGGCAGCAAGTTCCAGCCTTACATCCTGAATGAGCTCCAACTGTTCGTCACTGAGAGAGAAAGAGAAATTCCCGCTGTCGTCATTATCGACTTCCACATCGGAAATTCCGCGGAGAACGGAGAAATCAAGGTTTTTCGGTTTGCCGAATCCTTCACTTTCCACATAGTTCTGCATCCCCTCATTCAAGCAACCGGCTGCTTTGTAATAATAAAGCGCGTTGATATCGCGATTTTCAGAAATCTGATAGACGTAGTCAAGGAAGAATCCCAGGCCGTTGCAGTCTTCGATGTGGGCCGGGTAGTAGACGGAAATCCCTTGAGATTCTGACAGGTAGCCAACTCCGCGATGATACAGCACGGCTCTTTTCAGCTGATCCTTAACTTTGGCAGCCGCTGCCGAGAGAATCTCCGGAACATTGTCCATAAACATACCGAGATCGATCGTATTATAGATCTTATAGCTGTCATATGCGTAAAATACAGAACGGTTTGCTGCCTCCGTCAGAGATGAGAGATAACCAGGATATTTGATCACAGCCTGGAGCGCTTCTCGTGCAAAGGCACAATAAGCCTGATATAACGCTTCAGCCTCGTTCAGATCATAAACACCGAAAGTGCTCGCACCGACATAACCCTGGTTGGATCCTGCACTTGTTGATGATTCCAGATAGCTGTCTGTGATGGCTTTTCCAAGCTGAGCAGCGTTCATTCCCGGGTGATCGATCAGTTCCTGCAGCCAGAGGTCATAACTCCAGCCGGCGCCAGGTTCTACTTCTTCACTGGCGAACAGATATTTGGCATAACCGTAAAGTTCATGCGAGACATCTGTGTTTGCCATCAGACAGGCGTCAAATCCGATAGCATCAAAATAAGGATTTTCCGGGTTTGATCCGACTGCTTTTTCAAAAGCGTTATGCAGATCATGGATCGAAAGCGTTTTCCCGAAAATTTCATCCACGCCATAGCCGGTATGAGATCCGCCGTGATCCCAAAAGATCACCATGCTGTGATCTGCCGGATAGTTCTCAATACTCCAGCTCAGAAATTCCGCAAGATTGTCCGGATCAGACATCGGAACAGCGGGAACGCTGAAAACCTCTTTCATTCCCTTATCATCTACCAGGAAACGCTGGGTCCGGTTCGGATTGATTTGCGGAAGCTGCCAGCGTTTGGTACCGCCGGTTTGGATAACAATTCTGATATTTTCCGGCAGATATACGGAAAGAATCTGTTTCAAATTTTTTGATGCGAATCCTTCCCATTCCGGATCGTCCTCTGTGATCTGAGAATCCGGGCCATAATCAAAGTTGGCGACCGGCTGATAGAGAACTGCGGGCGGTTCCATCCCCTGTGCTCCGAGTTCACTGAGAAATTTTTTCAGGTTTGCGACATTCTGGGCATGTTTTGCCGCCCGGTTTTCTTCCAATATGTCAGCGGTCATGAGTTTTGTGACAGCAGACAGGTTGTCCATATCGAATGATTCCAGATCTGAGCCGATCAGGTAAATATAAAATGCCCAGGTATCATCGGCATTGTAAGGTTCCATAGCCTCAATTGCTGCGTTTTCTTCTGCCGGAAGCGGGATTAGCTCAGCCAGTTTTTCTTCCGTAGCTTCAAATGGCGTGTAAACATTGTTCAGCCCATCCGTAATATCCAGCAGGGTATATTCCCGCGAACCGAGACCCATCTCGACAGCATGTTCCAGCGTATGTTCTCCATCCAGCTCGTGAAGACGATGGAGAAAACGTTGATTCCCCTCTGCTTTATAAATCAGGTCAAGGCAGGCCTGGTCAAGTGCCACCGGGTCATAGGAGGCAAGGATTCCAATGTCATGGATATCCGGTTCTGAGGGATTCGGATCGCAGTCACAGTCAATGGAAAGGCGGTTCATCACATTGATGTAGATGATTTGATCACCGAGCGCATCAGCAACCGCTTTCCCGGCTTCAGCCATGGCTTCCAGAAATTCCATATGGAGCTCATCGTGCCAGTGAGTATCGCTGGTACCGCCGGAATGGATGCGGACCTTCCCCATGGAAGAAGCCAGACCGATAGAGATGTTTTTGATTGCTCCGCCGTAACCTGCCATGGAGTGTCCTTTAAAGTGGGAAAGAATCACATAGGAATCATAATCTTTGAAATGCGCACCAACCAGGTCAGATTCAAGACGGATACCGTTATTGACCGGCAGCTCCATGGACCCGTATTCGTCCAGGATCTGAAAATCAGCGATTTCGGTATAGCCCCGATCTTCCGCCACCTGATAGTGTTCGGCAGTCGCGGCACGGGACCCGCTGTAGGCGGTGTTGCATTCAACGATCGTGGCACCCAATTGCTGCACCAGATCCGCAATCAGCTCCGGACGCAGATAGTTGCTTTTCTCGGATTCACCGGTCGAAAGCTTGACCGCAACTTTTCCCGCAGGTTCCCAACCCAGCGCTTCATAAACAGAAACCAGCCCTTCCGGTGAAATATCACTGGTAAACAGGACGACCGGTTTCTCTTCCTCCTGCGCGAAACTGCCGGGAACACAGAGCCACAAAGCCGTCAGTATCAAAACAACAAACAGTCCAAATCGTTTCATTCTCACTCCTTTTCGAAAATTATGGAAACACTGATTAATGTGCCATTGGGGACGGTTCCTTCCGTCTCCATGCCTGCACCGCAAGGTGCGGCCTTCGGCCGTTCGATTCGGTGCAGGAGCTTCGCCCATGCAGTGACTACAGGGCGAAGCTGGTTGCTCCGCATCAATTTGGCGAAGCCAGCACCTTTCGGAGCAACCGGCCCCGTTGGCACAAATTTAATCAGGGTTCCCTTATAAAATTACGTTCACAATCAGTCCCGTCAGCAGAGCAAACAGGATCACATAAGCCCAATACATCAAAAATCTGCGGAGGCCCAGGACGATCTTCAGCGCGCCGAGATTGGTGATCTTCGTCGCAGGACCGGTGAGCATGAAGGCAGCAGCACTGCCGACACTCATTCCATCCCACAGCCATTCCCGCAGCAGCGGGATCGTTCCACCGCCGCAGGCATAAAGGGGAACACCCAGCGTTGCAGCCATCAAGACACCCCAGGCCTCATTCCCGCCAAAAACATTGACCATCAGATCCTCCGGTACGTACCGCTGAAACAATGCTGAAAGAAGAATGCCGATCAGGAAATAGGGACCGGTCGCTTTGACATTCCGCCAGACGTTCAGCAGATAGCGAATGAGCAGGTTCGGGTGCGTATCACGGCTGGCCCGCTCTTCAAACCCGCTGAAGTCAAAGAACGTCCTGTCCTTATAGAAGAAATGGATCAGCAGCCCCGCTGTGGCGCCGCAGAGGAAACAGGTCACCAGTCGGACTGTCAGTACCGTCGTCCCCAGCGCCGTACTGTAAACGATCAGCTGCGGGTTGAGCAGGATCGAGGACATCATGAAGGCAGCCAGCCAGTCCTCCCGCATGCCCTGTTTGGCAAAGGATGCCGCGATCGGGATGGTGCCGTACATACACAAGGGCGAGGCGATCCCCAGCAGGCAGGCCGGAATGATGCCGAACAGACCCCATTTTTTATCCCGCATCCCACGGAAAAGGCCGTGGATGCGGTCTTTGGCAAAGACAGAGATGAGTGACCCGATGAGGATCCCGATCACCCAATACCGGAAGATCTGGTTAAATTGGATCTCAAAATAATAACGCAGATAGATAAACTCACGGTTCAGAATTTCCAGCATATTACTATTATAAACTTAGAATCAGAAATGAATGCGTCACTTTAATACATTGTCTGAAACAGCAGCATATAGACCACTGTTCCGGAGAGGATGCTTAGCAGGGAATTCCGCTTCCAAACCTGCAGGCCTGCCACACAGACAGCGCTGATCAATTCCGGAAGTCCGTAGGGACGGGCAGTTATTGAAACGTCTTTCAGGCAGTAGATCACCAGCATACCGATGATCGCCGAAGGCAGCACCCTGCCGAGATAGTTGATATAAGGCGGGGTCTGCTTCCGGAAAATCAGGAACGGCAGGAAGCGCAGCAGCATGGTAACCACCGCCATGACAGCGACCAGAACAGCAGCGCTCATCCCGCAGGCTCCTCCCGCCGGCGCAGAAGCGTCAGCACCAGGGTGATGATCAGCATAGCCGGGATCAGGAACTGCTCCGGCCCGAAGATCAGCAGGCTTGCCAGTGTACCCAGGAGCCCGGTCAGTGCCGGGATGTGGTCTTCTGAAGTGATCCACTGCTCCGTGAAGGATGCGATGAACAGCGCGGTCATGGAGAACTCGATCCCCGCGGTGGAAAAGGGGATCACCGCACCCAGCAGGCTCCCCAGCACACTGCCGGTTACCCAGTAACACTGGTCAAACAGGGAAACCAGAAAGCGGTAAAGGTTCGGATCCTCCCCCTCGGGAGCGTGTCCGTCACAGAGCAGGGAATAGGTCTCATCGGTCAGGGCAAAGATCAGGTAGGGCTTGTATTTGCCGGCATCCTTGTAACGGTCGATCATGGAAATACTGTAAAACAGGTGCCGGGCATTCACCATTACCGTGGTGATGGCAGTGGTCAGGATGGAAGCCCCGCCCGAAATCAGTCCGACACCGACATACTGCATAGAGCCGGCATAGATCAGCAGGCTCATAGCGAAGGACCAAAGCACCCCATACCCGGCCTTTTGCAGCAGGATGCCGAAACCGATCCCCAATACAACATACCCTGCCATTACCGGCAGGGATTTGTAAAAGGCCTGTTTTACAACAGCTTTATTCATTTATTATTGATAATCGATCCCGGTGATATAGCGGTAGAAAGCCGGATTGACATAGATCGTGCGGCTTTCAACAGTCAGCTTCGGAGCGGCTTCCGTCATTGCATCCGCGACAGCTTCCGCAGCTTCAGGCAGGGAGAAGGAATGGATCATGAAATTCCCGTCAGGGCTTGTCATTATATTGTCGACGAGCGGCTGATAAATATCGCCTTTCATCTCCGCTGCGGAATAGTAAAGCGGCTGCCACCAGGACTGGTAAAGCAGTCCCTTGATGATGTTTCCGTCGGCATCGACCCGGTCGTCATACTTTTTGGCATATGCCTCAACAAGATCATGGAATTTATTTTTTTCTTCAACTGTATCAAATTCCAGAACCAGTTCATATTCCATGGCAAAGGCGAAATAGCGGCCTTCCGCAATCTCTCTCACGGCATAGGTGGGCGTTTCGGACTGCGGCAGGCCCCACTCCGGCATATATTCATAGACAGAGACCTTCGGTTCAATCTGTACATAGGCATCAAAATCTTCACTCTCCAGCAATGCGATGAGCTGCAGCAGATGTGTGATATTGTCGTGACCGTAACGCAGTGTCTTTTCCTCAAGAAAACGGGCACTGTCATTTGTGTATTTCAGGCTGTACCCGGTGGTAGCCCCGTTCAGGAGGATATTGAGCCCGGCCATATCCAGTGTTTCATCATGGAAAATCTGATCCGAAGCCAATGCGGATTGGACTTTGACAAGAATATCATCATCGGAGAGCTGTCCGATGTAGTGACGGCCTTTCCCGCTGAGCTCAGCAGCCCGATAGAGCAGCTTTGCGGCGGTCTTCGCGGAGACCTGCCCGTTGAAATTTTCATCATCCGAAACGAGATCAAGCTCCAGTGCACAGGCGATATAGGGCTGATATGCTTCGTCCACTGAGATGTGTTCATCAGCCAGGATCTTCGCCGCTTTATCGGGATCTGCCTCATTGACATAAGCATTTGCCATTTCTTCCATCCCGGCCAGGCGGACCGCGCCGATGACGGCATCAGCCAGTGTAAAGGTTTCCCCTTCCAGAGGTTTGGAATCCATCGCGGTCAGGGCGGCATTATAGGCTTCAGCCGTCACTTCACCGTCGAAGCTCACACCGAAATATTCTTTCAGGTACTCTGCGGCGTTTTCATTCGCGAATGCCCCGCTGCACAGAAAAACTGTGCAGAGAACAACAACCAAAATAACAAACAAACGATTCTTCATTTCTGCTTCTCCTATAGTTTCATCCAATCAAGCTGACAGTTCTTATTTGCCAGTTTCTGTCTTAAAGCACATTTAACATTTGGGCCGGGTTTTCCGCCGCTTTCACCTTATCAAACGCCTTGATAATGGTTCCTTCTTCATCGATCAGATAGGTCGTGCGCACTACGCCCATAGAGACTTTCCCGTATAGTTTCTTTTCCTTCCAGACATCATAAGCTTTTATCACTTCCAGCTCCGGGTCGGCAAGCAGCGTGAAGGGCAGACCGTATTTCTCTTCAAATTTCTTGTGAGAAGCCACAGAATCCTTGCTCACGCCCAGAACTATCGCACCCTTTTCACGAAATTGCGGATACATCTCACCGAACCCACAGGCCTGTTTGGTGCAGCCAGAAGTCATATCCTTCGGGTAAAAATAGAGGATCACCTTCTGTCCCCTATAATCCGACAGATTTCTGATTTCACCGTTCTGATCCGGAAGAGAAAACTCCGGTGCTTTGGTTCCGATTTCCAACATAAGACTGTCCTCCTGTACTGATTATTTTGACACGTTAAAGCGGATATTGAGGATGTCACCGTCCTTGACCGGGTATTCCTTCCCTTCAAGACGCAGCTTTCCCTTGGCCTTGGCCTCGTTCATGGATCCCAGTTCCATCAAATCATCATAGGCGACAACTTCCGCACGGATAAAACCCTTCTGCAGGTCGGTATGGATCACTCCGGCAGCTTCAGGCGCAGTGGCATGACGGGATGTTGTCCAGGCACGGCATTCATCGGCGCCGGCAGTGAAGAAGGACTGCTGATCCAGCAAGTCATAAGAGAGTTTGATGACCTGTTTGAGCGCCAGTTCCGTGATACCGTATTCTTCCATGAACATTTCTGCATCCTCTTCCGGCAGTTGGGCAATTTCCATTTCGATCTTGCCGCGGATGGCGGAGACCATGGTCTCCGGCCCCTGATCCGGGACAGCAGGAGCATCCTGCGTCTCATCCAGATTCAGCAGGATCAGGATCGGTTTGAGGGAGAGCATGCCGAAACCGGAAAGGGATCGCTTCTCTTCATCAGATAGTCCCAGCCCTCGCAGCGGTTTTTCTTCCAGAAGGCACTCATGCATGCGGGTGAAAAGCTCGATTTCCCGGTCGATGACGGCCTTGTCACGGCCGCCGCCCTTGCGGCGTTCATCATTCAGGCGTTCAAGCCGGCGTTCCACAGAAATCGTATCATTAATAATGAAGTCGGATTCCATAGATGCAATATCGCGGAGCGGGTCGATGGAGCCGTTGGGATGTACGACGTTTTCATTTTCAAAGCAGCGCACCACGTGAATGAATCCATCCATCTGGGCCAGTTTGTTGAGCAGTTCGCCGGAAATGCCGGACTTGGCGCTTCCATCCAGGCCGGAGATATCGTCATAGGTGACTTTGGCATAGATGGTTTTCTTCGGGTTGAACATTTCCGCCAGTTTATCGACGCGTTCATCCGGAACATCAACGACAGCTTCGTGAACTTCAATTTTTCCGGTAACGGTGCCCGTGGGCTGGGTGCCGCGGGTCAGTGCATTAAAAATCGTGGTTTTCCCGCTTTGGGGCAGACCGACAATACCTAATTTCATGTCTCAGTGTCTCCTTATTATCTTGTCTCTATCGTGAGTAATTATAACCCGCAAAAGGGAAAACGCTCTGTTTTTAGTGGTTTGTGTTTCAGCTGATTTCAAACAGCTTAAGTCAGTACTTATTTATTATAAGTTTGTTATATGTAACTATTCTGTTGACAAACATCCAACGGTGATTATAATGATAAAAAATAAAAGAGAACGATAATACCTCTCAATTGTGAGAGGTATAAATAAAGCAGCAAGTTAGTTATATCTAATTTACAGCAGGATATTCATGGAGGTAATGGTCTATGGAGAAAAAGAAACAAAATGAACTGTCGGTCCTTTTAGGTTACGCGGGTAACTATAAAGGGCTGACTTTTTTGGGGCTGGGACTTTCCGGAATCGCGATGATCCTGGGAATGCTCCCTTACATCTGCATCTGGCTGGCAGCCCGGGACTTGATCGCGGTAGCACCGAACTGGACTGCGGCAGCAGAAATCTCCCGTTACGGATGGATGTCCTTTGCCTTTGCTGTGGCGGGAATCGTGGTCTATTTTGCCGCACTGATGTGCACGCATCTGGCAGCTTTCCGGACCGCGTCCAACATCCGCAAAGCCGGTATGGCGCATCTGATGAAAACGCCGCTGGGCTTTTTTGATGCCAATGCGTCCGGCCTGCTGCGGAACCGTCTGGACGGTGCGGCAGCCGAAACCGAGACGCTGCTGGCACATAATCTGGCGGATATCGTCGGATCCATCGCCATGCTGATCGCCATGATCGTGCTGATGTTCGTCTTTGACTGGCGCATGGGCGCAGCCTGCTTGATCGCCGCGGTTGTCTCGGTTGGAGCCATGTTTTCCATGATGGGCGGCAAGAACGCTCAGCTGATGGCGGAATATCAGGCTGCGCAGGATGTGATGAGCAAAGCCGGGACGGAATATGTGCGCGGCATTCCGGTCGTGAAAGTATTCCAGCAGACGGTTTATTCCTTCAAAGCCTTCAAACAGGCGATCGAAGATTACAGTGCAAAGGCTGAGCATTATCAGGCAGATGTCTGCCAGGTTCCGCAAGCCCTGAACCTGACAGCGACCGAAGGGGCATTTATCTTCCTCGTGCCGGTGGCGCTGTTCCTTGCTCCGAAGGCACTGGAATCCGGGAATTTTGCCGAATTCGTGACGAACTTCGCCTTTTATGCGGTATTCTCCGCGATCGTCTCCACGGCTCTTGCACGGATCATGTTCGCTGCCAGCGGCATGATGCTGGCCAGCACAGCCCTGGGACGCATCAATCAGGTGATGAGTGCTCCGACCATGGAGATCACCAACACACCTCAAAAACCGAAAGATAACAGTGTCACATTCAAAGATGTGAGTTTCACCTATGACGGCGCGGATCTGCCGGCTCTGGACCATGTTTCCTTTGAGGTAAAACCCGGGCAGACCGTGGCATTGGTCGGTCCATCCGGTGGCGGAAAGACAACTGCCGCGAGCCTCATTCCCCGGTTCTGGGATGTCAGCGCCGGTAAAGTTGAGGTCGGCGGTGTGGACGTGCGGCAGACGGATCCGCACGTACTGATGGATCAGGTGGCGTTCGTGTTTCAAAATACTCACCTCTTCAAAGCAACAATTCTCGAGAACGTACGTGCCGCAAGACCTTCTGCCTCGCGTGAAGAAGTCCTGGCTGCCCTCTCCGCAGCCCAGTGTGACGACATCATTGCCAAGCTGCCGAAGGGGATCGATACCATGATCGGCAGTGAGGGGACCTACCTCTCCGGCGGGGAACAGCAGCGTGTCGCGCTTGCGAGGGCGATCCTGAAGGATGCCCCGATCGTTGTTCTGGATGAAGCCACAGCCTTTGCGGACCCCGAAAATGAGGCCCTGATCCAGAAGGCTTTCGCGAAACTGACCGAGGGCAGGACCGTCATCATGATCGCGCATCGTCTTTCCACCGTCGTTGGTGCGGACAAAATCATTGTCCTTGAGGAAGGACATGTGGCTGAAGAAGGCACACATCAGGAGCTTGCGAAAGCAAACGGATTGTATGCCCGCATGTGGAAGGACTATAACCAGGCTGTGAAATGGCGTATCTCCACAGCAGAGGAGGAAAAATAAGATGTTCGGGAAAGATTTTCAACGGCAATACGCCCTTTCGGATCAGGGCATCAAAAACACAAAAAAGGGTACATTCTGGACAGTCATCACCAATCTGATCGTGATGGGCGGGATGGGCATCCTCAGCTTCATGATGAACAGTTACATGAATACACTGACAGACGGAGCACCGCTTCCTAACGGTTTGTTGATCCTTGTACTGGTTCTGACTTTTCTGGCACTTTCCTTTCTCACGCATCTGGAGCAGTACAAAGCGACCTATGGCCTCGTGTACGGAGAAGTGAAAAACCTGCGCATCAGTATCGCCGAACGGCTGCGGAAGCTTCCCCTCGGGTATTTCGGCAAGCGGGACCTCGCGGACCTGACGGAAACCATCATGGGGGATGTGAACCGTTTGGAACATGTCTGGTCTCACTGTCTGGGGTATCTCTACGGGTCCTATATTTCAACTGCTATCATTGCGGTGATCCTTTTTGTCTATAACTGGAAGCTGGCGCTGGCCTGTCTGTGGGGTGTACCTGTGGCCTTTGGTCTGCTGTTCGGAAGCAGGAAACTGGCAAAACGGAATTCCGAGATCACAAAAGCAGCCGGTGTACAGGTATCTGACGGGATCCAGGAAACGCTGGAGAACATCCGTGAGATCCGTGCCACCAATCAGGAGGAGCGCTTCCTGAAAACGCTCAATGACAAGATCGATTATCACGAGAAGACCATGCTCAAGGGTGAACTCGCTACCGGCATATTTGTCAACGGTGCCAGCGTCATCATGCGTCTGGGCGTAGCCACCACAATTCTCACGGGAGCCAACCTGATCCTTTCCGGGCAGATCGATTTCATGCAGCTGTTCATGTTCCTGCTGGTCATCACCCGGATTTATGCACCCTTCGACCAGGCACTGGCACTGATAGCGGAAATGTTTATGTCACAGGTTTCAGCTGCCCGTCTGATGGAGATCTATGATGCAAAAACAGCTGAGGGCGTTGAAAGCTTCGCACCCAAAGGGCATGATATCGTTTTTGAAAACGTGGGGTTCTCCTATGATGATAAAGAGGTTCTGCACGGCGTGAGCTTTACGGCGAAAGAGGGCGATGTCACCGCATTGGTCGGCCCCTCAGGCTCCGGCAAGAGCACCTGTGCCAGACTTGCTGCCAGACTGTGGGATATTTCCAAAGGCACGATCAAAGTCGGCGGTATTGACATTTCAACCATTGATCCGGAGACACTGCTGACAGATTACGCGATGGTCTTCCAGGATGTGGTCCTGTTTGACGATACGGTCATGGAAAATATCCGTCTCGGGAAGCATGGCGCTTCCGATGCGGAAGTCCGTGCCGCTGCCGCAGCCGCAAACTGCGATGAGTTCGTGAACAAGCTGCCTCAGGGGTATGATACGCCCATCGGAGAAAACGGTGCGAAGCTGTCCGGCGGCGAGCGTCAGCGTATCTCCATTGCCCGCGCTCTGCTGAAGGACGCCCCGATCGTGCTGCTTGATGAAGCAACTGCGTCCCTGGATGTGGAAAACGAGACAAAGGTCCAGGGTGCGCTCTCCCGTCTGCTGGCCGGGAAAACCGTACTGGTCATCGCTCATCGTATGCGCACAGTGGAAGCGGCAGATAAAATTATCGTATTGGCTGATGGCAAGGTTGCGGAAGAAGGAAGCCCGAATGATTTGCTCAACGGTGAAAACAGTATGTTCCGCCGCATGGCACAGCTTCAGGCTGAAAGCGCGAATTGGAGCATCTGAAATCTGTCTGATCGGTTTGGCAGGAAACATTATGAAAGATAAGACGTAACTGTTCAGTACCCACTCAGGGACTGTCACCGGCGGCTCAGAATTGAGCCGAAGGGGACTGTCCCTTCTGAATAGATACGATAAAACAAATAAAGGAGATCAATATGAAACTGGTACTTTTACGTCACGGGGAGAGTGAATGGAACAAACTAAACCTTTTTACAGGCTGGACTGACGTTGATCTGAGCGATAAAGGAAAAGAAGAAGCAAAACAGGCAGGAATTCTTCTGAAAAACGAAGGATACGATTTCGATATCTGCTATACATCCTATCTCAAACGGGCGATCCATACGCTGAATGCCGTGTTGGATGAGATGG
>CAYWGX010000041.1:0-17717 GCA_964457635.1 uncultured Leptolinea sp. | reverse complement strand
GATTTATTTTAACATAAAATCAGAAAAAAGCAAGGAAAAACTGACATTTGATTTTCATCACGGATCCCCTCGGGAATCTGAAATTTCACCTCAGGGATCCGGAAAAATCTGTCATTAATTCATGACATCACCTTAAAATTTGTGATGTATGTCAGGAAAATCACTCCACATTGTACTCAATATAAAGGTCGCCGCGGCCGCGCTCACCGAGCCCGAAGGTCTCTCCCTTTTCATTGGCAAGAACAAAAGAGATATGGGTTGAACCCTGCCCCTGAACAGGGAAGGTCACGCTGATCTCACCGCTTTCACCCGGCGCCAGTGCGGTACCGATATCAAACAGTTTCTGGTCATTGCTGAAATTTGCGTCACTCCAGACAACCTTATAATTCTCATTCCATGGGCAGGTGCCGTAATTTTCCAACTGCCAGGTCTTTGTGATCCATTGACCGCGCTGAACGGCCGTCCCATCAGGGATGGTCACATCGCTTACGAAACGGGCCCGGTTTGTGCAGTCTGCCGGCTTTTCCGTGTCCGGAACAGCAGAGGCAAGGGTCAGCGGCTGATCTTCCAAAGCTTTGACGGTATCCACGTCATCCGCATTGACCACGCAGCGGAAGCCGTAATTGCGGACGGCATCCGGTGCAGCACCGGAACGGCTGAAGGTAAACGCAGCAGATTCCGGATCGGCAGAAAGGAAATTCCCGCCCTTGACAGTGTGCATATTTCCGGAGATCGGGCCGATAGGGTTGACCATCTCGGTATCGGTGATCACCCGGGTCTCCGAGAAGTAATCATTGACCCATTCGCTGACGTTCCCGGCCATGTCCCGGACACCGTAAGGGCTCAGATCCAGGGCATCATCACCGGATCTGTGGATGCGGTTGGGATATTCTCCGATGCTGCGGCTGAAATTTCCCCAGGGATAAAGGCGGCTGTCCGAACCGCGGGCGGCCTTTTCCCATTCTGCTTCAGAGGGCAGACGTTTCCCAGCCCAGGCACAGTAGACCTGTGCATCGGTCCAGCGTACATTCATGATCGGCAGGTCATCGCCAATCCATTCGTCGGCGATCCGTTCGATCGGCTGACAGACACCGTCCGCCACACACTGTGCATACTGTTTCTGGGTCACTTCCGCTGTATCGATCCAGAAACCATCCAGCGACACACTGTGAGAAGGCAGGATCCCGCTCAGTTCATAGAGGAAGGTGTTATCCATCCCCATCCGGAAGGAAGAGGCCGGAACAGCAGCCATGATACTGCCGTCCGCATTCCAGCGGATCGAACGTCCAGTGACTGCACTGATAGGCCGCGGTATCTGTGTAGCAGTCGGTTCCGGAGTCGGAGTCTCCGTCGGCATGGGCGTATCTGTCGGGATAACTACTTCGGTCTTTTGTGAGGACTGGACTGCCATGGCGGTTTGCGTGCCGTGCAGCAGGCTCAGTGTCTGCTCATAGGCGGGTGTTTTTTCCGTCCCGGCGGCGGATAATGTGATCTGCGGCAGTTTGGGCAGATCTTTCAAAAAGTCCGGTTTGGTATACCAGAGATACCCGGCACCGGCTGCAAGTGCCAGAAGGATCAGCACCAGCGGCAGCGCGGAAGATTTCTTCTTCTTTTTACCGGTGTCAAAGCCGGAGGTCTGTTTTCCGGATTTTTTCTGAGATGCTTTGTTTTTCTTCTTATCGGCCCCCGGTTCTTCCTCGGGAAGCTCCTTTTTCGGGACTTCCCTGTCGACAAGTTCCCGGATCGCCCAATAAAGCTCCTCACCGTTTTTGAACTGCTGTGCTTTGTTATCGGTCAGGCAGCGGGAAAGCACGGGAACCAGTTCCGGAACTTCCAGCCCTACAGACTCATTGATGCACTCACGGTAATAGGCAAAGGTATGGGAGTATTCCTCTACATCCGTACTGTCATCGGAGGAACGGTAGGGAGAAAGGGCTGTGCACATTTCCATCATCAGCACACCGAAGGCAAAGATATCTTTGTCCGGTTTGGCTTCCGGCTGGGGTGTCAGGTCCGGCATGCCATAGATCAGCTGGTCCGCATCAAAAGCCGGAGGCAGTTCCAGAAAGGAAAGATAATTTTTCCCGCTGTTATCCACCAGAATATGGGACGGATCCAGTTCCCCGTGGACCAGTCCCTCACTGTGGAGGGCAGCCAAAGCAGAAGCGATATCCAGCGCAATGCGGTAAGCGGACTTCAGAGGCAGGGGACGTCCCTGTTTCTGCATGATGTTTTTCAGTGATGCGCCGGCAACATCCGTCTGACGGATCAGCATGCCTTCTTCTGCCAGTTCCGGTTCATAAACACTGATGACATTGGTATGAGCGAATTGCGTCAGCCGCTGCATCCGCATCTGCAGTGCAAAAAGGGATCTCGCGCTGAGCGTATCGTTGTCGATTTTGATGAGTTTTGTATAGTAATTTTTCCCGTCAGTGGTGTCCTGCAGGGTCAGAAAATAACCGCTTTTGTCCGCGCCGATATTTGCCTTGATCGCGTAGCGGTTGTTGATCAATTGCTGTTGTGCCATAGGTCTCTCTCTTCTCCGTTTTTACCTTGCTACATCCATTCTACTATAATAAAGTATGAAGTGCCCAATTTGTTTCATGAAAATCAGGAAGAATGGTAAAGGCGGATCCCAAATATCCGGATCCATATCTCTTATTTCTTATCTCTTATTTCTTATTTTTTATTTCCCGTTTCTTATTTTCATTATGATATAATGATGGTGGAGTTTTTATTTATGGGAAGAATCAACCGATATATCTGGTTTCTGGTAATGATCATCATCGGAGGAGGGATCGGGCTGTATTATGCCTGGTACGTCAAGCCTGCCGAGTTTGTTGATGCAGCTATGTACAACCTGCGGCAGGATTACAAGACCGACTATGTGCTGATGGTGGCTGAGATCTATGATCAGGATCATGACCGTTATCATGCGATGATCCGGCTGGACGAGATCCTTGATCAGAATGAGACCACGGAAGAGGCGGTACAGACAGCTATCCGTCACGCGGAAGGCTTTGGCTACAATCCTGTGGATCTTGAAAAAATGCGCACGCTGAACGAAGTGGTCACCGGTCAGCGCTCAACACCGACACCGCAGTATGACCCCACCATGGTTTATTCCATCCAGATGACTTCCACCGCCATCTCCGGACCGGCAGAACAGGAACCGGTGAAGGATGAGCAGCCGGCTGCCGCACCGACCCTTGCGCCGACTCTGGCTCCGACAGAAGCACCGTTCACCGAAAGCAGCGGCGGTGAACCTGCCCCGGACAGTGATCCCTTCGGCACCGGCATCCAGATCACAACGGATCCGAATTATGTTCCGATGCTCAACCTTCCGCCGGCACCGATGCCTACACCCAAACCCGTTCAAAACACAGGCAGCAGTCTCGACAACAGTTTTTCCGATGAAGGCGGTTTCGGTTTCGGCATTCCGGATAATTTTTTCGATGAGGGGTGGTAATGAGAAGAAGACCGCGGCAGGCACCGCTTTATTTGCTGACAGGGCTGATCATCGGCCTGGGGTTGGGACTCTTGTTCGGTTACCGGATCTTCCCGGTGCAGTTCTTTGATATCACTCCGGTTTCGCTGCATAAGGACTTCCAGGAAGATTATCTGGTGATGGTGGGCCTGGCTTACCATGCCGACAACGATATCGGACGGGCTTATTCCCGCATTTCCGAAATGATGTCCCCCATCGACATCGACCGGCTGCGCACCATGAGCCTGAACATCGACAACAGCGCGGATTCGAAAGCAGACTATGAGCTGACCCGGGCGTTCATAAACGATTTGCAGAACTATATGAGCGAGACCGGGAGAAGATAACAAAAGTTGGTATTTATCAGTCGGCAGTTGGCGGCTGTCCGCTGACCGCTCAAATTATTATTGGAGGTTAACATGATCAATGACATTCTCAACGATGGCGAAAGCAGAATGAAAGGCGCGATCAACGCGCTTCAGGAAGAGCTGGACGGGATCCGCACCGGCCGGGCCACACCGGCTCTGGTCGAAAAACTGACGGTTGAATATTATGGCGTACCTTCTCCGTTCAACCAGGTCGCCAACATCACCATCCCCGATGCCCGGACGATTCTGATCCGCCCCTTCGATCCCTCTCTGATCCGCCCGATGTCCAAGGCCATCCAGGCTTCCGACCTGGGACTGACACCGAATGATGACGGCAAAGCGATCCGGCTGATGCTGCCTCCGCTGACGGAGGACCGCAGAAAAGAACTGGCCAAACAGGTCAGCAACCGTCTGGAAGAATCCCGTGTAGCTATCCGCAACGTCCGCCGCGACATCATCAAGGACCTGAAGGACGCGGAAAAGGAAAAGCTCATCACCGAAGACGAACGCAAGAAGGGTGAAGAAAAGATCCAGAAGCTTACCGATACCTGGACCGCAAAGGTCGATGAAGTCGGCAAGAAAAAGGAAAAGGAAATCATGGAGGTCTGATCCGCCATGGCAGCCCAAAAATTAGATATTCGTGATATTCCCGCGGAGCGTATTCCGCGGCATATTGCCGTTATTATGGACGGCAACGGCCGCTGGGCAAAGAAACGCGGCATGCCGCGGCTGGTCGGTCACCGGGCAGGGATGGAAAGCCTGCGAGCGGTCATTAAAGCCTGCGTGGAATTCGGTGTAAAGTATCTGACTGTTTATGCCTTTTCCACTGAGAACTGGGGCCGGCCGGCTGACGAAGTTTCCGGATTGGAGAAGCTTTTCCATGAGGCTTTCACCAATGAACTGATGGAACTGATCAAGCAGGGTGTACGCATTCTTCATATCGGGCAGCGGGAAGGGATCCCGCAGGATCTGCTCAAAGAAATCGATGAAGCGGTGGAAAGCTCTAAAAACAATGACCGGCTGGTGCTTTCGGTCGGTTTGAATTACGGCAGCCGCAATGAACTGATGCATGCGGTCCGGCAGATGATCGCGGACGGGATCAAACCGGAAGAGGTGACGGAGCAGAAGATCAGCGATTACCTGTTCACGGCCGGTGTCCCCGACCCGGACCTGGTGATCCGCACTTCCGGAGAGCAGCGGCTCAGCAATTTCCTCTTATACCAGTCTGCCTATGCGGAATGGGAATTTCCGGAAACCTTGTGGCCGGATTTCGGCAAAGAGCAGCTGCTGCAGGCCATATATGAGTATTCCAAACGGGACAGAAGGTTTGGAAAAGTATAGTTCAGAGGTTTTTAAATGAAGGCTCGGGTTCTCAGCGCGTGTGTGCTTGTTCCGGTGATTGTGGGTGCAGCTCTCATCGGAGGGCTGCCGTTTTTAGCGGTAGTTCTGGTGATCTGCGGCATCTCCGCCTGGGAATTCGGGCGTATCTTTGACCAGCATGACGGCATCCGTACCCCTTTGATTCTGCTGGTAGTCTCCGTGATCGTGCTGATCCTGGCACGTTACTTTATCGGCATTGACGCCTCTCACCGTACACTGACTTTTTGCATCATGGGTGCGATGCTCTGCGGAACGATCCTTTGCGAAAAAGAAGTCCCGAAGTCTGCCCTGAGTTTTGTCGTGCTGACGACCGGAATGGTTTACATCGGCTGGCTGGGCGGCTATATGATCTCCCTGCGCCAGCTGCCTGACGGAGCGGTCAAGTTCCTGCTGGTGATGTTCATGGTCTGGGGAAATGATGTTGGGGCTTACCTCGTCGGGAAAGCGATCGGAAAACACAAGATGTTCAAAATTGTCAGTCCCAAGAAAACTTGGGAAGGCTTTTTCGGCGGGATATTATTCACCATGCTGGTGGCAGCCCTGGCACAGCTGCTGATCCCGCCGGTGCGGAAAGTTCTCGACCTGACACAGGTCCTGATACTTGCCGCGGCAATATCCGTCAGCGGGCCGCTGGGTGACTATGGGGAAAGCATGATCAAACGCTGTTACGGCGTCAAGGATTCATCCAATCTGATCCCCGGACATGGCGGATTTTTTGACAGGTTCGACTCCTGCTTTTTCGCCATGCCGGTGGCTTATTACGTTTTTGAGTTTATTCGCTTTCTATGATCTGAACCCTGCCGTTGTTGGATGTGATCTCTACATTGATGAGATTCTGCACCGGCCGGCGGGGTGAAAGCACATTTCCTGACCAGTTATAACTGTACTGCGGAAAATCAATGGATCCGGTACCGCTGATATAGCAATTAATGCCGGTCCCGCCGGGAATATACACACGGATATCACCGTTGGAAGCATTGATTTGGATCCGGGCATTTGTTGCGCGCGGGACCATCACATCGATGGGCCCATATCTGTTTTCAATGCTGACAGCGCTGAGGTTCATAGAACGCAGGTCTGCCTTGATATAGCCGCTGTTGAGCACGGCATTGACGGAAGCAGTGCGGTTAGCGGAAAGAGCAAGATCCCAGTTTGACCGGTCGGAAGCTGAGGCATTCCCGCTGCTGAGCAGGGTATACTGTGCAGCTGACCCGTTCAAATCGGCGTTTTGTGTAAGGGTTTCTGCTGCATCCAGGCGGATCGTCCCGCTGACAAACTGCGGAATGTTCCCGCCATTCTTCAAAGAAATCTTCCCGGAGGCGGCATTCAGGTTCAGAACAGCATCCTGCTGAGCAGGGGCGGCAATAGTGACCTGGCCGTCCGGTGAGATGGTGATCGGCTGTGCGGGCTCCGTTGCCGGTTGGTTGACAGGCATCGGGATGCTGTTCCATGGCTGCGGATTCTGCTGTCCCGGCATCACACCGCTGAAGGTGGAGGTGGGGATGATCGACTTCAGATCCAGCTCGAAAGGAAGCTTCTGCATGACCGGAACGTCCAGTACTGCGAAAAGGACATATACGATGATGATCACGCCTGCGATGATGACCGCGGTGTTGATCAGACTCTTCCCGGCAAAGATCGAATCGATCCCGAACAAAACCAGCAGGATCGGCCAGACTTTGAGGAAGAACTGCCATATTTCATTGTTCGTCCCGCCATCGAGGAATTGGGTACTGAGGAGCGCCCCACCGGTAAACAGCACGACCATCGCACCGATCAGCCGGCGCTGGCTGAACAACAGGTCAAGCCCGGCAAAGATGAGCAATACCGGCCAAATGCTGACCGCTATATTTTTCGGAAGATAATTTCCAAAGAGACCCAGCGAGTTCAATTCCAGAACAATTCCGGAAAGGATCGCTGCAATGGGCAGTATGATCGAATATTTTGCACGCATAATAATCACTTAAATTGCAACTACTATGCCATTTTATGAGCAGCGATTTTGGATTTGGATAATTAACCACACATGATTGGCGCAGCATGGGGACGGTTCCGCAGTGCCGGCGTCGCGGCAGCAGCGAAACCGTCCCCATGTGCTTCATCTTCAGAATTGCCATTTTATGAAACACTGACCGATACACGGGAAATTCCCTGCTTATCGGTTCATACATTACAGCCTGTTTTGTAAGCTGAGCGGATTTCCGATTTATAATAAGACTGATTGAATACAGGAGAAGACGTCTTGGAAATTATCAACACCATATTAGGCAAACCGCTGGGATGGATCATGTACTTTTGCTATAATCTCGTCCATGATTATGGCCTGACCATCATCCTTTTTACGCTGATATCAAAGCTCATCCTTCTTCCGATCTCCCTGTTGGTTCAGAAGAACTCGATTAAAATGGTAAAGCTTCAGCCGGAGATCGACGAGATCAAAAACCTTTATGCCGGCGACAAAGAACGCATCGCTGAAGAACAGTACAAATTATTTGAACGGGAAGGCTACAGTCCCGCAGTCGGATGTCTGCCGACAGTTCTGCAGATCCCTATCATTCTCGGTTTGATCCAGGTGATCTACCATCCCCTGCAGCACCTTTTCCGGGTTACAAAAGAGACAGCGGGGGCAGTGGTCGAACAGGTCAGTGCGATGCTTGGCACAGTGCTGAGCGGTAATTCTGCGGAATTGGAGGCCATTGAAGCGCTTCACAACGGCAAGATCGCGGACGCAGTCCGGGATGCAGGTTTGCTCACGGCTGAAACGATCGAAAAGATCCGTGCCATGAACCTGGAATTTCTCGGCATTCGGATGGCTGAAACACCCTCGCTGAAAGAACCGGGGATCCTCTGGATCGTCCCCATCCTTTCCGGCCTCAGTGCACTGGCTTTGTGCCTGTATCAGGACCGGGCAAATGTGCTCCAGCGTGAGCAGGGAAAGCTGCAGCAATGGGGCATGACCATTTTTCTCGTCCTGTTCTCGCTTTACTTCACATTTCTTGTTCCGGCCGGAATCGGTATTTACTGGATCAGTTCCAATCTAATGGCGATCGTTCAGAGTATGATCCTGAACAGGATCTATGCACCGGAAAAATACATTGACTATGATGCCAGAAAGGTCCAAAAGGCTCGCCTGGCCGATAACAGCGAAGAAGCAAAGGCGCAAAGAGAGGTGCAGCGGAAGCTCTCCCTGCGTGAGCATGAAGACATGGACCGCTTTTATAACACGCCGAATAAACTGGTCATGTTTTATTCCGAGAAAAGCGGATTTTACAATTATTTTGCAGAAATCATCGAATATCTGCTGAAACACACAAAGATCGTTGTCCATTATGTCACAGGGGATCCGGACGATCAGGTGTTCCAGATGAATGAGCCGAATCTGGTTCCTTATTATGTCAGCGATCGAAACCTGGGGACATTCTTCGCACAGCTGGATGTCCCGATCGTGGTCATGACCATGCCGGATCTGCAGACGTACCATATCAAACGTTCTGTTGTGAAGAAGGATATTGAATACATTTATGTCTTTCACGGTTACGGAAGCACGACCATGCAATACAGAAAAGGAGCTTTTGACCATTTTGACACAATTTTCTGTATCGGACCTTATATGATCGATGAGATCCGTGAGACAGAAGCAAAATACGGGCTGAAACCCAAAAATCTGATCGAACATGGTTACGGATTGTTCGACCGGCTCCTCCGGGAACATGAACATTCAGCACAGGGAGCGAATGATCCGCGCACGATCCTGATCGCCCCGTCATATCAGCCCGGGAACATCATGGAAAGCTGCGTTTCCGAACTGATCGAGAGGCTCTATGATGCCGGTTACAAAGTGGTCGTCCGGCCGCATCCGCAGTTTGTGAGAAGAAATCCGGAATTTATGCCGGAACTCGAAAGCCGTTATGCAGACAGGGCAGGGGACCGTCTGGTGTTTGAAACGAATTTTACCGGCCACACTTCAGTCTATTCAGCGGATCTGCTGATAACCGACTGGTCAGGCGTTGCATGTGAATACAGCTTCGTTACAAAACGTCCGGCTCTATTTATCAATACGCCGATCAAGGTTGTCAACCCGGAATATAACCAATATAAGAATCAGCCTGTGGAAATTCCCTATCGCGATATCTGCGGAATTTCAATAGATCCGGATGAAGTAAGTCATATAACAGATACGGTATCCCGGGTGTTTTCACGTGAAGGTGAATACCGCATGGCGATTACAGAATATTTTGAGGAAAATGTTTATAACATCGGCCGCAGCGGTCAGAATGGGGCAAAATATATCATTTCAAGGCTGCGAAACAGAGCATAATTATGGTGCAGGTACATATTGAACCGACAGCTGCGGGACATAATGCGAACCGTCCCCAGTGTCCCGGCTGAATGATTACTGATGAAAATTTACTGAAAGGATAAATCCATGTTCACTTTATTATTTTTCGTTACTGCATTTGCGTTGTTCGGGACATTCTCCCCGGCATCCGCTTACATCGACCCGGCTACCACCTCTTACCTGCTGGAATTGATCATCGGGATTGTGGTCGTCGGTGGTGCGGCATTTGGCTACTACTGGCGGAAAATCAAAAACAAGGTCAGCAAAAAGGATGACAAAGCTACCGGTGTTTCCGTAGAAGAGCAGCTCTCCGGCATCGATGAGGATGATGAAGATTAGGTAATATGTCAAAAAAAATCTTATCTGTTTTTACAGGCAAGAGATCTTTCCCAAAGCGGATGCTGCTGGCTGCAGGCCCGGCTTTTGCTTTGAGTTTCACGATGTTCTTTTTCGGCCCTCTGGACCTTGCTTATCTCAGCCGAACCGATATAACCTATTCTCCGCTGGAGATACTGCCGGTAACTGCTTTGGTGATGGGCATCGTTTTTCTGGCGCTCCTCCTCGCGGCCTCCGTTCCCGGAGGAAAGCTGCATGCTTTTCTTGTTTCCATATATACGGGGGTCAGCCTGGCAACCTACATCCAGGGAGCTTTCCTGAATCCCGACCTCGGCACACTGGACGGGCACACGGTCATCTGGACGCAGCTCAGCACCGCAATGCTTGTCAACCTCGCCGTCTGGTTCTTCATCCTGCTGGTTCCCCACCTGATCCACTATTTCAGCAACCGCGCCTGGCGACGCTTTGTCATGCTCGCTTCTGCTGCGCTGATCATAATGCAGGGGGTCTCCCTCAGCGTCAAGATGATCGATCAGAAAAAAATCGACCGGGAAAATGCCGGAAGATATTATCTTTCCAAGGAGAACCTGTTTCATCCCGGAAAGCAGAAAAATGTGGTTATCTTTCTGCTGGATACCGTATCCAACAAAGACATCGAAAGGATCACGGATGCCTATCCCGATATCCTTTATCAGTTCCGGGATTTTACACGCTTTGATAATGCCAACACCCGGTTTATGTATACGGTCCCTTCCGTGATCGACTGCCTGACCTCCTATGACCCGGAGTTCACGAACTTCGATGTGATCTCTCACCTGGAAGAGGCCTGGAAGAATCCGAAGGCCCAGGCTTTTTATTCCGAGTTGAAAAGTGCCGGTTTTCAGACGAACCTGTTCGTTCCGGCGAATCTGATTTCGGTCCGATCTTCCGATCTGCTGTCCTACGCTTCCAATCTCAAGGAATATGGCAGTGACATCAGCATCAACCGCACTGCCCTGCAAAACTTATTTAAATTATCCTTTTACCGCTATCTTCCGATCGCAGCCAAACCCTTTTTCAATATCTATACAGATGATATCAACCAGGTCATCACGAACCCTAACGCCCTTGTCGACCAGTGGGATTTTGTAAAGCAGATCATGGACACGGATCTGGTCCCGGGAGATTCAGACAATGTCTTCAGCTTTTACTATCTACACGGCACCCATACACCGTTCACGCTGAATGCGAGAGGGCTGATCGAGGGGAGTATTGAACGTCAGTACCAAACAAATGCCATCGAACAGGGTGCGGGTTTCCTGAATCTTCTCGGCCTGTACATGTGGAGAATGAAAGAAAAAGGAATCTATGATGATTCCGTTATCATCGTGCTGGCTGACCATGGCAGCACTGCAGGCAACTTCTTTTACGATCCGCAGCCGATCTTTTGGATCAAGCCGCCAAACCAGCGTCAGGAGGCCATGGAAATCACCCATGCTCCCATCACGATACAGACAGGATTGATCCCGACAATTGCCGATATTCTCGGTTTCTCTGCTTACGATTACGGAGAAACTGTCTTTGACGTTGAAGACAAACCGGTCGAACGCTGGACCAGGATCTATTCTTACGATGAAAACTATCCCGCGGCAGAAAACAACCGAAACAATGTGATCTATGAATATCACTATGAAGGGAACCGGGAGGATCTGATCGAAGCATTCCGCGGTGACGATGTAAAAATATACCCGATGTCTAAAAATATATTCGATTTTTTGGAGTTAATATCAGTTGAACCGGACGAAATTTGATAAACTTTTCAAAGGGAAACGCAGCTTTTCCAAACGTGTCAGACTTGCACTTGCACCTGCATTGGCACTGTGCATCACATTGCTCTTTGCCGGACCGCTCGAAATCACTGCGCTCAATCTCAATTCCTTATCCTATACACCCCTGGATATTCTGCCGACAGTTTTGCTTGTGACGGGCATCTCTTTTGCGCTGCTTCTTCTTGCTGCCTCGATTCCCGGCGGCAAGGTCCATGCATATCTCATTTCTGCCTATACCGGGCTGGGTATCGCCATGTTTGTCCAGGCTGCCTTTCTGAACCCGGAGCTTGGAGCGCTGGACAGCCACACGATCAACTGGAAAAGCTTCAGCACGATGATGGTCATCAATTTCGCCGTCTGGTTCATCATTCTTTCGATCCCGCATCTGATCCATTACTTCAGCAACCGTGCCTGGCGGATCTTTTCGGTGAGTGTTTCCCTTGCATTAATACTGATACAGTCTTTCTTACTGTGCGAAGAATTAACCGAACTCAAACTCTCGGACCGGGAAAGCTCCGCATCGCTTTATCTGTCCGCTGAAAATCTGCTCAGCGTGGGTTCCGAAAATAACATCGTGGTCTTTCTTCTGAATGAGACCAGCAACCACGACATTCTCTCCATGACTGAAAAATATCCTGAAGCACTGGCTCCATTCCACGATTTCACCGGTTATGATAACCCGAATTCCCATTACATGTTCACCTTTCCCTCACTGGTAAACCTGCTGACCGGTCAGGAATGGGACAATGAAAACGAGCGTATTCATGATTACATGAGCCGGGCGTGGAATTCCGAAGAGGCAGCGTCCTTCTATCAAAAGCTTGCAGACAACGGATACGAGCGCAGCTTTTATTTTCAGCTGCCCTTTGTCTCGGATGATCCTGCCATGCTGCAGGGAAAGTTTTCCAACCTCAAACAGGCAGACGGGAAACCCATAATCAACCGTGAAGCACTGCGCAATCTTTACAAGCTGTCCGGTTACCGCTGCTGCCCGGTGATGCTGAAACCATTCTTCATGCTCTCCATTGCGGATATCACCGGCATGATCTCCCGGGAAGACGCCTGGACCGATGAATGGGATCTCATCGGCAGCCTGAATGCAGGAAACCTCAGCAAAGGTGAATCCCGCAATGCCTTCACCTTCTATTATCTGAACGGTTCCAACGGTCCTTACGAATTAAATGAATCCGGTCAGCTTCCTGCAAAAAACAGCGGTGCTGCCACTTCCGCAGAAACACTCGGGAAGGATGATCAGCTGGCCGGCTTTTTCTATCAGATCAACCGTTACATGGATCAGCTGAAGGAACTGGGCCTTTACGAACAGACAGGGATCATCATCCTTTCCGACCATGGGAATAACTCGGATAAAGCTGCCGATCACCAGCCGATCTATCTTGTAAAAATGCCGAACGAACAGCACGATACGATGAGAAGAAGCTCTGCACAGATCACGATCCAGGAGAGCTTCCTGGCTGATGTGATGGAAATGACCGGAGAAGACGGCTCACAGTGGGGAATTCCGTCGGCAAAAATGCCGGAAGGAGCCGTTGAACGATGGACCCGCACCTTTGCCAAAGACAACAGCTATCCGCAAGCGGAAGACGGAGCCTACAATGTCCTGCGTGAGTTCCGCTATGACAGGGACGGTGACTATCTCTCAGATTTGTGGATCGCCAGTACTTTCACGGTATTTCCGATAATCGAAAGCTATTATTAAGGAAAGCACTGACTCCGGGAACACCACGGCCATTTTCCGGTGTCCCACGTCTGGGACACACGGATCACGTCCCTGTTGTCCCCTATTAATTAGTGCTTTCCTGATTTTTCCTGATCAGGTCTTTATAATCCGCTCCGGCAAGAATGCCAAACACAAGAACCACGACCGTGCAGAGGATCGTCACCGGGTTCAGAAGGCTGGTATCTTTCAGAAAGATAATGCTGATGACGACAGCCCAGGCTGAATAGGTGATGTTCAGGGCCATTGCCTTCGACGCGCCGATTTGACTGATAGCCCGGTAATAAAACAGGTATGAGATCGTGGCAAAGAGTGCTGCGGCCGCGATCGTGGGGATCAGCGTACCTGTCCCACTGAAAAGACTGAGCGTGAATTTCCATCCCTTCATGACGGGCAAGATAATGAGACCATATACGACCGCACTGGTGGTCTGCCTGATCTGAAGAGCGATCTCATCCGTAACAGCTTCATCCTGAACGCTCTTTGCAATGATAACTGCCTCAATACCCCAGCCGAAAGCACACATCAGCGTCCCAAGGAAACCCAGCCAGAAATTCGTGATATTGAGCTCCGGGCTGTAGGACAATCCATAAACACCCAGCAGAGAAATCAGCAGAAACACCCAGCGGTACCACTGCATTTTCTCTTTAAGGAAGAAATAAGCGAGTACGGCTCCGATGGCGGGAAAGATGGCAGATGCTACCGCACCGATCGAGGCTCCCATGTTTGCAACGGACAGTACATATCCCGTCATGCCGACAGGGCCGCCGATCACAGCGGCTAAAATCACAAACTTCCCGCTCTTCGTTTTCAGTGCCTTCACCACATCCGGCAGTTTTTCCCTGACACCGTTGAAGACGCAGGCCCAGATGGCGGAAAATGCATCGTGAATAAACGTCGAGACAAAAGGCGCCAGAAAGACGGCACGCTCTGTATTAATAAAAGGGGTCATGGAAAGGGCGATGCCGAGAATGATCGTCTCTACCGCCCAGGTGATACCGGCAATGATTCCCGCAAGCATTTTACCTCCCCAGATTTCTGTATGCCTCAATGTTTTTCTTCAGCCGAGTATAGCGCTGATCCGCATATTCCTGCATAAATTCTCCGTCAAACGGAACACGTGTGAGTCCCCAGAGGGTCCAGAGGTAATCAACGTACATCTTGGCGGCAACAAAGCGCTTTTTCTCATCAGTTCCTGCTTCTTTACCTTCCAATCCATAGTAAGCCTTCAGCAGCACGTCATCTTCTGCCGAACCGTAATCTGCCTCGATCGAAAGGCAGGAGAGATCCCACATAGCTTCGTTCATGCCGCTGTACTCCCAGTCGATCAGATAGAGTTTTCCGCTGCCATCCAGGACCCAGTTTCCCATCAGTGAGTCGTTGTGGCAGGGAACCTTTGGCGCTGCCCCGGCCTCGTCCACCTCCGCCTTGATGTCCATGACAGTCTGTTTCACCTCCGCATAATCATCATAAAACGCCACTCCGCCATCGCGGATGATTTTTTCATAAAGTGCGGCCATCTCAAAGACTTCAAAGCGAACCCCAGTATTTACACCGCAGGTATGCAGACGGTAAAATATCTCTGCCGCCTGAACAAGGTTTTCTTTTCTCCGCATAACTTCTTCATTCATCGGCTGCGGATCATGGATGAACTTCATCACCTTGGTGCCTTCATCGCCGAAATAGAGAAGCTCGGAATCGATGTGAAGATCACAGGCCAGCATCGTACTCTTGCGCTCATCGAGGCGGTTGATCATCGCCTCGGTTCCCTCACCGGGAATCCGGACAAGAAGCTCTTCTCCATCCTCCAGTGTTACCTTGTAAGAGTGGTTGGTCATCCCGCCCAGACGTTCAATATCCGAGTAATCTCCTGCCTTACCGGCCAAAACCAGCAGCTCCCTGACTTTCGGAAGGTCTGCCGCAACGATTTCTCTAACCAATTCTGCCATTTTTTCTCCTTTATAGGTTAAACTTCTCCACCAGGTACCTGCTGTACTTCTTAGCCATCACATGCCAGTTGTAAAGGCTTTCGCCCATGACTGCACCACAGGCTTCACGATACAGCGCCCACACGTACCAGTAATAGGAAAGGATCGCTGTATAAGCAAGATAGTGGAACATCTGAGCTTCCGTCAAATCCTCACCGCAATACTCCGCAATAAACTTCTCTGCATCCGGGACTTCCCACATGGAATCCATAATGTAAGTTCCGATATCGCATCCCGGGTCAGCATTGCCGGCATACTCCCAGTCAATCAGGATGGTCTGATCTTCCGTAAGCATCCAGTTCGGTGCATAGGTATCACAGTGACAGAAACGACGCTCAACGCCATCCCCATCGCACTTTCGATAGCACTTTCCGACATCTTCTTTCAGCCGGTCAAATTCCCGATCGGCAATGCCGCCCTTTTCATTCCTCAAGATATCCTCAATTTTGCAGGCTGCTTCCCAGGGAAGAAACTCCCAGTCAACGCTCAGTTTCCTGTCATGGAGATTCTTCAGTACAGCCAGTATCCTTCGGGAATCTTCAAAGCTGTCATAGGAAGGAAAGCGAATCCCTTCAACAAAGAAGCTGATTTTCCAGCCTTCCTTATCATCCATATAGATGAATGTCGGATCAACACCGATGGATTTGGTAAGTTCCAGCGCCTTTTTCTCATGCTGCCGAGAAATGAAGGTTTCCGTACCATCGCCGGGATGACGGTAAACATATTTCGTGCCATCAACTTCAAACACAAAACTCGTATTCGTCAGGCCTGCCTTGATGATTTTGAAGTTCAGGATATCGCTTTCCTGACAGTCAAGGATCTTTGCAATGTTTTTCATGATCTTACTGTGGGTATGATTGACATAGTTGCTGTCAAACACCCGCAGCTCTTCCAGGCTGTCAAACTCAAAGATCACACCGGGCGGATATACCTTGATCTCCATTGGAGGCAGGGATTTCACGTTTTCCATCAGGATCTGCTCCCAGAGTGCGGCGTCATAGTTCCCGACTTCATTGTCATCGTTCAGCAATTTGATCATCGCTGCGGAGAATTCATGATCCCAGTACACGTGACCGAGCATGATGTCACCCTCTGTACCGCTCTTTTTGACCCTGGCGATGTTGCCTTTTGCATCCGGGATCATGTACCATTCATTGGTTTTCTCGGTCACATGCTCTGCCGCGTAATAGGAGCGGTAAACATACGCCTCAAACGGATTCTCTTCAAAGTAGTCGTCGGAGGAGCAGATAAACGTGTTCCGGATATAATTCCGCGCCAGATAAAGGGTATGGGTATTGTTCTTCGTGTTGTATTCCGGGTTGATGATGAACTTCAGACCGTCGAATTTGCTCTCCAGATAAAAGAACGCTTCCTTCTTGTAACCGAGAACGATCACAATGTCATGGATCCCCGCTTCCTGAAGCTGCTCGATCTGCCGCTCGATGAGGACTTCGTTCTTGACCACGAGCAGTCCTTTCGGCTTCTCCAGGCTGAGCGGAACAAAGCGTGTGGACATTCCGGCGGCCATGATCACAGCGTTATCGACCTTGTAAGTCAGCAGCGCATCCAATCCCTTTTCCGTAATACCCTCAGCATTGATCCAGCCCTTCTCCGTGAAGTCCCGGAGCGTCTGAGAGATGAAACCGGTGGAGACATCTGCCAGCTCCTTCATCTTCCGATGACTCTGCAGTCCGTATTTCTTTACTGCATACAGCAGATTAAATTCATTTCGTGTCATACGAGAAAACTCTTTCCCGGCTCAGGACGCTGTGGGCATCATTTCAATGGAAACACTGACCAATGACAGACACACAACAAACTGAACCGCTCATTTTCAGGTATTCTACTTATGAAAATGAGCGGTGTCAAGAGATTCTATTCAAATATCACATTATGAAAACGATCCCGGGCAGCGGTATACGGAAAAACACACGTTTTTGGCTTTTACAAGACTCACATCTCTGTTCTCTACAGAACCACAGCTTCTGTTCTTTGTCGCTGATCGGATGAAACATAAAACTGTACCCTGCATCATTAACTTCCCCATTTATGGGTCCACAGCACTGAGGCTTCTTCGCTGTGACGCCTCATCATCATGACTGACCAGACAGCGATCACGGCTGTAACAGCTAACTCCGCCACAGATATCCAGTCGCTGACGTTATCAACATTGATCGAAAACGCCCATATATCATATACTGCGTGGACACTGTTTCTAACAGTATCTCTTTCTTTTCATACAATTAATGCATATTAAGTTCCTTTCCGGACGTCCG
>CAYWGX010000040.1:0-17830 GCA_964457635.1 uncultured Leptolinea sp. | reverse complement strand
TTTAAGGAAACACTGATTAATATGTGCCAGCGGGGCCGGTTGCCTGTAGTCACCTCATGGTGACGGAAGGAACCGTCCCCAACGGCACATTAATCAGTGCTTCCTTAAAAAAAATCTGCTGCGAACAGGCAGCAGAAAACTCAGATCTCACCCCATTGCTGGCGAAGCCACTCCGCCAGTCTTTCCCGAACATCCCGGCTTTCCGGCAGTTCGGGCTTCAAAGCCGGGAAGGCATGGGTCAGCTCCTTATTATCGCTGTAATATACCAGTTTGGAGGGATGCCCCGCCTGCTGCAGTGCATTTGCATAGCGTTTTGTATAGTCATTCAAGAAATCCGCATCACTGCCGACCAGAAACACAGGCGGGAGGTTGTTCGTCACTTCGGGATGCTCCGGATCCATGTACTGCATAAAGGCAGGATCCTTGTGCTTTTCGCCGTATATGTTCCGTGAATAAACCAGGCCGACACCATCCTTTCGCGAAGTGTAGAACATACCGCTGAAGCAAGCCAGGGCTCGTATATGGAGCGATGGCGCGGGCGGCAATCCGAACACCTCCCGCAGGACCGGAGAATTTGAAGCAGCCACGGCATAGACAGACAGAAATGAACCGGCACTTTCCGATGCCACCGCAACCCGGTCCGGATCACCTCCGTATTTACGGAGCACCCCGGAGATAAAAGAGAAAGCCGAGAAAACGTCCCCGATCTCTTCGAGCGCATCTGCTTCCGGTACCCTGCGATATTCGGGCGCGAACACCAAAAATCCCCGTTCGACCAGGTTTTCGCAGAAGGTCCGCGAAATCTTGCGGGTGCAGACCACCAGTCCGCCGCCATGGACCATGATCACAACGGGAAGCGGCCCGGTTCCGCGTTCTTTCGGACGAAAAATGTCCACAGCCAGCAAATTGCCTTCCGCTCCCCGAAAAGGGATATCTAAAAATTCCTCAACGCTCTCAGGAATGCGGTGTTCTGCTTCCAATTTCGCTTCCTGAGCGGCACTTCGGGCATCAAATCTTTGAAGAGCAAATTTCAGTAATGAATTCATGTGATATATTATACTGTTATTCTTCTATTTCCCAGATGGTGTTCCAGAATGTCAAAGTTTATTCGCACAGGATGGCGTAAAAAAATCCCGGAAGTGATAAAATAAAAAAGGTTACGTGATTCTTTTTCTATTCAGAAAGGCAAAAAAATGGCAAATCCCAAAAACAATAAATTGAATGCAGAAAACGAAGCCCTGCGCAAAAGGGTGAATATAGCTTATATCATTATCGCACTCTTAGTGGTCGCTCTCTGCACGGTAACGATCGTCCTCAACAACCGTTCTGCCCAATTACCGGCTGCGGAAACCCCGGCAGCGCTGCCTTCCGGCGAAACTGTTGAAACTGCTGAACCGGAAAGTGATCCGCTTTCCCTGTGGACGGATGAAGCAAAGCTCAAAACCGAACTCACGGACTATATCAAAGCCATCACCGATCCGGAAAATCCGGATTTCATCCCGGAAGAGTACCGTATTGCAGTGTTTGACATGGATGGCACGATCCTGAACGAAACAGATCCGGTCTATATGGATCATCGTTTGCTGCTCCACCGTGTTGTGGATGACCCGGACTACAAGGACAAAGCCAGCGACTTTGAAAAAGAAGTGGCGGCAGACATTCAGTCCTGGATCGAAACGGGCAAATCCCCGAAAGATCTGCCGGTACGTCACGGGCAGGCTGTTGCTTCTGCCTTCGCCGGATTCACTGTTCAGGAATTCTATGATTATGCGGATACTTTCAAAGCCCTGCCCATGCCGAGTTATGAAGGCATGACCAACGGTCAGGCATTTTACAAACCCATGCTGCAGGTCATCGACTATCTGAACGAAAACGGTTTTAAATGCTATATCGTCAGCGGAACCGACCGTCTGATTTCACGCGCAATGGTGAACGGCGCGGTCAACATTCCCGCACGGCAGGTCATCGGCTCGGATGAATCGTTAGTCGCTACCGGTCAGGGCGATACTCCTTCTCTGGATTACACTTATCAGGATACGGACCAGCTGGTTCTTGAAGGTGTCTTCCTTGTCAAGAACCTGAAGATGAACAAGGTCGATGTTATCGCGCAGGAGATCGGTGTGCAGCCGGTTCTGGCGTTCGGCAACTCCAGCGGTGACTTTGCCATGGCCACATACACCACAGCCAACAACAAATACAAAGCGCTGGGTTTCATGGTCTGCTGTGATGATCTTGAACGCGAAAACGGAAATCTTGACAAGGCAGAATCCATGGTCAAATCCTGTGAAGAACATGGCTGGACGCCGGTCTCCATGAAAAATGACTGGACCACGATCTACGGTGAAGGTGTAACTTACAAGGGAAAATAATCTCTTAGGAAAACACTAATGTGCCATTGGGGCCGGTTGCCTAAAGTCACCGCATGGTGACGTAAGGAACCGTTCCCAATGGCACATATTTACTGTGTATTTCACCTGTGTCAAGGGGACGGTTCCTTCCGTCACCTTGCGGTGACTACAGGCAACCGGCCCCTTGACACATCCCGGGAAACACATTTATCGTGGTGCCTCTTGAGGCATGTTGGATTAATCAGTGTTTCTTTAGTTATTACGAAGAAAAGAACAGGGACTGCCGCGGATGGAAAATCCCCATTTGCGGCAGTCCCGTTTTAGCTGCCTGACTCAGGGGAGCCTGTCAAACAATATAACCGTTTTGAACTCCTCATAGGTAAAGGCGATGGTGGTCGTCCTCTCACCGGAAATTTGGGTTTCTGCCAACTCGCCAACCTCCTGGAAGGTGCCGTCAGAATCATCCGTTATGGTCATATTGACCCGGCCCGTCTCGGGAGTAAAGGTATAGGTACCATTTAAAGTGACCTTACCGCTGATTGACTCCGTCACATTGCCTTCCTTGTCAAAGACCAGCCTGCCGGTCAGAACACCGCGGGAGGTCAGCATATCCTCGGGGATCTTGTTTGCAGCGGCGAATTCGCTCGGGGTCATTTGCGAACCATCTTCCATGTTCACTGCCATGCAGAACCCCCAGGTGCCGATCAGGTCGTCAAGCGTATAAGCCTCTTTACCGGTCCCGGCTTCCGTGACAGGTGTCGGAGTTTGAGCGGCCCGTTTTGGGTCTACCTTCCATATGCAGCCGGTGAGCACACCGGCGCACAGGACAGCAAAACATAACAAAATCATCATGTTTTTTGACATATTTCACATTCCTCTCTGATTAATGATTTTATCCGGTCGGAAACCACCGATTATTGACTGCCGGCTGCTGCCTTGCCGCTGTCGGGAATCGTAATCGTAACGATGGTTCCGCCGTCTTCATTGGGCGTGATGCTCAGGCTCCCGCCGCACATGATGTTAAGTCTTTGCCGAATGTTATTAAGAGCGAGGTGCGGCTCGCTGTCGTCGACCGGTCCAAAGCCGCTGCCGTTGTCCGCAACAACGATCTCACTGCCCGAATCCGTTTTACGCGTCCTGATGGAAATATGAAACGGGCCGGCAAACGGATCCCTTCCATGAACGACTGCATTTTCCACAATAGGCTGCAGCGTCAGCGGCGGAACACGGAAAAAAGTATGCGGAGTATCGTAATCGACAAACAGGCTGTCCGTGTACTGTGCCTGTTCTACAGCCAGGTACGCACGGGTGTGTTCCAATTCCGACTCAAAGGGGATCATTGTGTCGCTGGCGATAGCCGTAAAATTTTTGCGCAGGTAGGAGGTGAAATCCATGATGACCTTTTTGGCTAAGTCCGGATTCTGCCCGCAGAGACAATAGATGCTTGTCATGGTGTTATAGATAAAGTGCGGCCGCATTTGCAGCACCATGATGTTGGCGCGCTGGTTGGCAATTTCGACCTGCTGCTGAGCGAGTTCACGCTGACGGCGCAGGTCCCGGTCTACCTGATCGGACAGGATGAAGCCGTACATGGTCATTCCGGAGAGAACATAGGCGATATCTATAAGCGGGAAGACTTCCAGGAACATTTGGATGATCAGAGCGAGCGCGATCGGCACCATCGCAATAAGAAAGCTCAGAAAAGTTTTACGGGAAAGCTGATTCCGGCGCTGCATCGTCCCGGCGATATTGATCAGCGTGATGAGGACAACAGGCATTATAGAAAAGGCGTACGCAGGACCACGAAAATACTGTTTTTCCGCTGTGATGATGAGCGTTTCGGAATGAAACGGGGAGATAATAACAATGACAGCATAGACTGCCCACAGCCCCAGAATGATACGAATGAGCCTGCTTGTATATATTCTTTCTCCGCTGCAGTGCAGCAGATAAACCGTCTGCATGACGATCGGCATACAAAGAAGCACCGATTCCAGAACCAACACGAGACAAAACACCCAGAACGGGACGGGCAGAAAAGTGGTTAGGAATTCGAGTAATATGAAAATACAAACCAGCATAAGGCCGCCGAAATAACTCAGAAAAAATTTTTTGTTCCAGCGGTCGATACCGGGCATGACGGCTGTAAACCACAGTCCCGCAAAGCTTACCAGCAGCACGACACCGGCTATAAAGGAGTAAAAGTGGCCCGTCCAGCTGGTCATGCTTCCGCCTTTCCTGACGAAAACGGATAACGCAGTTTTTTCAGCTGCTCCATCAGGCTATCTTCAGTCATGGGTTTGAGCATGAAGCCGCTGGCCTCTGTTTTCCACGCGTCAAGAGCGTAGTCGGCATAGGAAGTCAGAAACACAATGTTTGTGTGGGGATTGATTTCAAGCAGCGTGCGGCAAAGGTCGAGCCCGCTGCCGGTTCCCAATTCAATATCCAGAATGGCCAGTGCTACCGGATTCTTTCTGGCGTATTCAATGGCTTCCATCGGCCAGAGAAAACCTGTTATCTCTGCGTCAGGCAAAACCTTCTCAAGAACAGACAAACCGTCAGAGAGAATGATGCTGCTGTCTTCCACCATGATGACATCAGGAGTATCGTCATCCTGGGCAGCGTTTTGGATGAGCGTAATGGGGTCCAGTTCGAGACAATCAGCGATTCGGATGATCATCGAGGTGTCAGGGATACGGGTGCCATTTTCCCATCGGGCGATGGTGGAATGATTAACAAACAGCTTTTTCCCTAACTGTACCTGTGAAAGACCTTTTTCTTCTCTCAGTTTCCGCAGGTTCTCCGCAAAAAAATTTTTCATACAAACTCCCTAATCCGGACAAGCCGGAAGTAGTCAGTGGCCAGTTATCAGTTATCAGTTGAATAAGGTGCCGCTTCGCGGCTTTATACAAAACAGGTTCTTGAAAAATTGCCATTTTACATGGATTTTTTGCTTAAGGAAGCACTGATTAATGTGCCGTTGGGGACGGTTCCTTCCGTCACCATGAGGTGACTACAGGCAACCGGCCCCGCTGGCACATATTACTGTGTATTTCACCTGTGTCAAGGGGACGGTTCCTTCCGTCACCTTGCGGTGACTACAGGCAACCGGCCCCTTGACACATCCCGGGAAACACATTTATCTTGGTGCCTCTTGAGGCATGTTGGATTAAACAGTGTTTCCTTAAGAACCTGAATCTATCAACCCCTTATAATAATAACTCAGAAAAGATCCGCAGAATTGCAAAAAAGGGGGGGTGTTCCAGATTGTCAAACCCTATTTTCCGATTCGGTCTTGATTTTTTACAGACTTTAAATTAAAAAATTATTAGTATGCTCACCGGTGATGAAAATAAAAATGCCGGACAACAAATATAAGGGGATTTTTACATTATGAATAATACAACTGCTGAGTTAACTCAATCGGCAGGTTTGCAGATAAATCAAGATCAAAAGGCCTGGAAGTTTATTGTTGAAGCCAACTGTTCGGATTTAAAACAATTAAACCGCATTGCCATCAATGACGGCGTCAATACCTATACCTACAGGCAGATGTTCCGACAATGGGATCGCTATGCATCGGTTTTTTCCGCTCTTGGGATGACCGGGGAAGATCATGCCCGTGTCGGTATATTAGGTTCCCCTTCCGCGGAAACGATTTTCGTGATGTACGCACTGAACATGGTCGGCGCTGAGATTTCCTTCATAGCACCGTATGAAGCATTTAAACCGGGCCGTCTCAAGCATACGATCCGGGAAGAAAAGCTGACTGATTTTATCATCACCGACGATTTTGCCATGCCAAACCTGATCCAGGATATGCTGAACCAGCAATATAACCTGGGACTGAACAACATCATTCTGCTCCATCTGCCGGTGGGCGGTTCCGCAACACCTTCAGGCATGAAGGCAACGCAGGAAACAAAATATATGTACCTCAAAATGTGGTTCGGATTTATCTGCATGGACCATCTTCTTAACCTGTATGGCGATGACCCGATCTATTACGTAGCAGAAGAGAGCAGTGAAACCGCTTTTATCCTGCACACATCCGGAACGACCGGAGGTGTCGGGAAACCGGTCGTGCATTCGGACAAGTCCTTCAACTCTGTGCCCGTCTGCCTTTCCCGATTGACCCATTTATCGGACTTTATGGCGGAACCAACCAGCGGACTGGCGGTTGATTTGAGCAATTCCTACGGCATCATCGACCAGGTCCATACGCCACTCGCCCTTGGCGGAACGATCGCTGTCGTTCCGGGCGGTATGCTCAACCCTCTCTTCTTCCAGGCCATCCCGGAATTCCAGATAACTTTCATGTTTGCGATCGGCGCAGCATTTGAAAACTGGATCAAGATGGCGAAGAATTATGAGTTCGATTTCTCAAGCCTGCGCTGCATCGTTGTGGGCGGCTCTGCAGTTTCGGCAAATGATAAGCAGCGATACTGCGAATTCCTGCGGGAACACGGCTGTAAGAATTTTGTCTTCCTGAATGGTTACGGCATCTCTGAACTGGGCGGCGCCTGCTGCCTTTCAACGCCGGATATTACGGATGAGGCTATCGGTTATCTGCTGCCGGGTTATGAACTGCGCCTGTATGATGATGAAAAAGAACAGTATTATCGAATCGAAGACGCGCCCTGCGAGGGGATCCTGTATCTGACTTCTCCTTCCGTTGCCACACCGCAGCTGGACGGTCGGGAAATCCTTAAAGTAACAGAGATCGACGGTAAACCCTTTGTCTGTACCAATGACGCTGTAAGCGTGGATGAAACCGGAAAACTCACTTACCTCGGCAGAGCAAGACGCTATTTCATCAATGAAAAAGGCAGAAATTATGAAGCCGGAAAGGTTGAGACCGCAATCAACCGCCAATCCGGCATCGAATGCTGCTGCATTGTGCCTGTATTTGTCAAAATCAGCCATGATAATATCCCCATGCTGTGTGTGCAGGTGCTGAAGGATGAACCATCAGCCATTGATACGGTCTACAATGCTTTGCGTGAAGTTTTTATTACGAAAAAGATCCTTAGCGAAGGGAACATCCCGTCCCGTGTACTGATTTCTCCGGAGCTGCCAAGAAATGCCAACGGCAAACTTGACCTCTACGGCATTGCGCAGGGACAGGCAGAGGGGCAGGTTTATGAAGTGAAACCGGTTCTGTACGGAGAAAGAATCAGGGATATTCAACTGGTCGTCAGCGATGAGAAAAAAGCTGACATGATCAGGGAAGTTTTCAATGGTATCAAGGCAGATATGAAAGAAAGTCTGCCATTTGAGAATCTTAAACCAAAAATGGAGATGAATATTATGAGTAAGAATGAAGAAAATGTTGAAACCACCAACGTGCAAATGCCGATGCCGATGATGGCCAGAGCAAACGGCAATCTTCCTGCTATGCCGGTGCCGCCCATTTTCAGACAGATCAGCCAGATGGCCAGCATGCTGGTCAACCAGAAGGTCAGCCAGCTCGCGTCCTATACGCTCCAGATGAGCAAGATCGGCGCGCAGGTTTCCCAGCAGATGTATATGCAGGGTTCACAGGCGATGCAGACCATGTTCGAACAGGACAGACAAATGGCCCAACAGTTCTTCGAACAGGACAACCAGATGGTTGAGAAGTTCGAAAAAATGCTCGAAAAGGGCATAAAAGACACTGAAAAGGCTGTAAAAGAAGAAAAGGCTGCAAGAGGCGCTGAAAAGACTGCCGAAAAAGCTGCTGAAAAGGCTGCCGAAAAAGCTGAAAAACCTGCTGAAAAGGCCGAAAAGCCCGCTGAAAAAAAGGCTGAGAAACCCGCTGAAAAGGCTGAAAAACCTGCTGAAAAGAAGGCTGACGCCAAATAAGTATTGTCAGAGGTCCTTCACAGCCTCTGCCGTGAAAGGGCTGCCGCACTTCATTACGTGCGGCAGCCTTATTATATGTAGCTTTATTCGAAGAATTTGTGAGGGAGGCATATGAAGACGATAACCATATCAAATCAAAAGGGAGGTGTAGGAAAAACAACGACAGCAGCGAACCTGGCTGCCGCGATCGCTTCCCTGGAAAAGCGCGTTTTATTGATCGACAATGACCCTCAATCCTCGTTATCGCTTTACTGCAATCTCAGGCATGAAAAGACCATAACGAATGTTTACCGCGGAACCGCGGACCTACAGTCGATCGTGCAGGAATGGCAGGGGATGAGCGTTGTCCCCGCTGATATTCTGTTATCCCAGGTTGAAAATGAAATTGCGGCAAGAAAAGACCGCCGTGATATCTTGCGCAAAGCCCTGGAAGGAGTGGAGCAGGCTTATGACTTTTGCATCATTGATACTGCACCGGGCCTGGGAATTCTTTCCGTAAACGCACTGATAGCCTCTGACCATGTGATCATCCCGATGGAGCCAAACCCGGCCGACATCTGGGGACTTGAACTGTTTATGAGCACACTCAACCAAATCAGGAAAGCCAAACCGGGACTGACTTACAAAATTCTTTTGACTTCCTATAACGACCGTTTGAAACTGCATCACGCGGCAAAGGAAGCAATTGTAAGCCGCGGTATGGAACTTTACCCCGTGACTGTGGCACGGAATGTCAAGACAGCGGAAGCATGGGGTTCCCATGAGCCGTTATTGACTTATGACCCGGGGAATAAAAACAATCTCACTTATAAAAAAATCGCAGAAATGGAGGCGTCTGAATGAAAAATAAAAATGCAAGCTTCGATCTATTCCATGATATGGAAAGTTCTCAGCTGAACCCGGAGAGTGATTCGGCACAGCTTGACCTTTTCCAGGATATTGACAGTGTACAGCCGGACCCGGTCAATGAATCCGCCGCATCAGATATTTTCCCGGAAATGAAGAACACGCAGCAAAGCCCGGCGAACGAATACGAAGGACTTGACCTTTTCCGGGATATTGAATCATTACCGGAAGAAGAGGAAAACGATATCGCAGTACCCGGCATCAGTGAAGTTATGGAAGAACCGGAAGCGGATATAGAGAGCGCAGCCGAAGATTCTGACCTCAGCGATGATATTGAAGCACCTGAAGAGGATGTGGACAGCGAAGCTGAAGATTCTGACCTCAGCGATGACATGGAAGAACCGGAAGCGGATATGGACAGCGAAGCCGAAGGTTCTGACCTCAGCGATAATATGGAAGCATTTGAGCCGGAATGGGAAATCGTTTCCACCGAACTTTCGCTTACCAATGCCGAGCAAACAACTTCCCAAAACCGGGATGCCGAACCCGAGGTCATCGAAATTGTCATTGAAATGGATTCAACCCGGCAGGGTCGGAAAACCGGACCGGCATTTAACCTGTTTCCGCCTCTGAATATGTTTCCGAATCCACTGGCATGGACGCTGCCGTTACTGGCTCCCTTCCTGCCGCCGGTCATACTGGGCATTCAGGTGATGATGTATTTTCCCTTCAACAACAATCCTCAAAATGACGCGCAGGATTGATTTTCGGGTAACTGTTCAGTACCCGCTCAGGGACTGTCACCGGCGGCTCAAAATTGAGTCAGAGGGGACTGTCCCTTCTGAATAGATACGATTTCGGAATTATTTCATAAGGAGCGCTCATGAAAAAATTATTTACCATCGACGATTTTATGGTCGCTTTCATATCCTCGCTGGGTTTTGGCTATGGCACAGCGATCGGGAAGCTTTTGGGCTGGCCGGAAGCTGCGTGTATGGCCGCAAGTTTTGCGCTTGGGACAGCACTCAGTACGATCATAAACAAGATAGCCTTCAGTAAAGAAGTCCAGAAAAATCAGCGAAGCCGGGTTATCGTATATAGCGCGTTTCTCCTCATTTTTTTGGCTGCTCATTACTTTTCAGTCAAATGGATGGGCGTATCCATGCTTGATTATTTGGGAGAAGAGATCATTAATGTTGTCGGTCTTCCCATTCTCGGTTTTGTGTTCAATCTGCTCCTCCGTGCCTGGCAAACCAAAAAGATCCGCAAGCTTTACGGCGACGGGAGCGATGGCTATGTGTTCGATGTGAAACAGAAGGCTGTTGACGAAATCAACCAGCAAAACCAGGCGGTCACCGGGAAGTATGATGCCGATTGCGCGGTAAAAACGAAAAACGGCATCTATGTCGGGGGGAAATATAAAGGAACCATAAGCTTTTTAGGCATCCCATACGCAAAACCGCCTGTTGATGAGCTCAGATGGAAAGCACCTCAACCGCTTCCCGCATCGGATGCAGTATTTGAGGCGAAAAATTTCGGTGCTTCCGCCATCCAGGTCGAGCTCAAAGGAGCGATCCTGAAGAACCACAGACAGAGCGAGGATTGCCTTACTCTAAATATTGCTGTCGGTGCGAAAAAGAAGGATGAAAAAAAACCGGTGCTTGTGCTGTTTCATAACGGCGATTTTACCTGCGGAGGCTCTGCCGATCCTCTGTTGTATGGTGCTGATTTTGTAAACGATCATCAGGACGTTGTGTTCGTCAGCTTCAATTACCGCCTTGGGATCTTCGGTTTTATCGATTTTTCGGATGTTCCCGGCGGGGAGGCTTTCCCTGACGCGATGAACCTCGGACTCCTTGATCAGGCTGCGGCTCTGAAATGGATCAAAGAAAACATCGCTGCCTTCGGAGGCGACCCCGACCGGATCACCGTGCTGGGCTTTGATGCAGGAGCGTCCTCCATCCTTATGCTTGCAGCCACAGGTCAGGCGAAGGCCCTTTTTGGAAAGGCTTTTGTGTTTAATGGCAGCCCGACCTCCGCATATGATACACCTGCGGCAGCCAGAGCTCTGGCGAAAAGTCTGCTGAAGGAAACGCATACTTCAACGATGGATGAGCTTATGCATCTGAATACGGAAACCCTCAAGGATGCGGCTCAGAAGCTTTGGCAGAACATGTGCGCACCCACCTGTGACGGAAAATGGATCCCGCTTGATATGTATCAGGCCTTCCGGGACGGAGCTGCAGCAGATATTGAGTTTATCATCGGCATTCCGCACAACTATACGAAGACGTACCGCTCCCTGGTCGGCGGACAGAACTATGAAGAGATTCTTTCCATGTCCATGACTGCTCTGCAAAATGCTGCGGATGATTCTGTCGCAAATGCGGTACAGTCCTATCTCGAGAAACAAACTGCTTCCTCGACGGAGCTTGAAGCAAAATCGAAGCTGATTGAGCAGATCCTTGCGCTGTATGTTTATCGTTCCGCTGTAAAATTGGCAGAGGGCGGGAATAAAGTACACCTTATGTATTGGAACGAAAAACCGCTGATCGAGAACCTGGGTTCGGGAACGACCGACGCGGCAGCGGCATTGCTCGGAAATGCTGAGGCATTACAGATGTATGGCAGCGTGTTGAACACAGATGTGTCCGAGGCCCTTCAGTGCCTGCTGCAAAAATTTATTAAAGGAGAGGACCTGCAGCTCTATCAAAACGAGATCAAGGGAATCGATGCCTTTGATTGGAAAGCTTTCCCGCAGGCGCTCATTGTATCAGACGGGAAGCTGCTGTGCGATACGTTAGAGAAGAGAATCACAGAAATAAAGGGATTGCTTGAATTAATGACTGACAAGTAACCTTCCTGCGCAAAATTCATTACGTGTGTCTTTCTGCCCGAGGAAGAACGCCCGAAGCTGATTGACTTTATCCGGAGCTTTCAGGAGAAGTACTCAGAGCGGGAAACGAAACGGCTCAATCGTTTTTTTGATGAGCTGGCGTGCAGCCAAAAGCTTTATGAACAGTTCACTGAAATGCTTTTCGACGCCTTCCCGGAGGCCCGCAAGAATACCCGGCAGACGATGAAGTGGGTAAAAAACTATTTGTACATGCAATTAAAGCCCTCCGCCAAGGTGGAGATTCTACCGGCCAACGAAAATATCTATGAAAAGGCTATAGAAGAAACACGCGGAAAAAATCCGAAAATCGTTACCATTTCCTCTGAGGACGTCCGCAATGCCGCGGAACGCATGAAGCATGAAAAATATCAGTACGAAAGACCGAACCGGACCGGTAATAGATTCCATACTGATAACAACAATGAAAGGAAAAAATTTTCATAACCTTCTAAAAAGGGTTTGACAATCTGGAACACCCTCATAAATGATGGGCAAAAGAATGGTAATATAAACAAGTTGCATACAGCCCAATGCTGTAAAACAATGCAAATATGAAGAAAGAGGTATATTGTATGAAAAAATTGCTTTCCTGCATGTTAGTCGTTATCATGCTTTTCGCGTTTGCAAGTGTTTATGCAGAACCGGAAACTGATATCGTCAGCCAGTTTCTGAAAGAAACTGAATGGGATAAACAGGATATCGCGCTGGTTTCTCAGTACGGTGACCAGGCTGCCGATCTTGTGATCCGTGTTGATGGGGATAACCTTCACTTCGTTTCCCGCAATAATGGAGCGGAATACAGCCATGTTCAGCTGAACCCCACCGGCGTTTACGTGGGATCCAACGGTACTGTTACCATGCTGCGCTACGCCACAGTTGCCACCATTCTGGAAGATGTTGCCAAGGAATTGGATGCAATTCTGGAAGAGGTAATTAAGAACATTCCTGAAGAAGAAATCCCCACCCAGGAAGAAATTAAGGTTGCCATCAATAAATTAGCCTATGCAGCTGCCCGTGCGGAAGCTCAGGAACAGGCCGATGCTGCCACACTCAGTTCTGCGGCGATGGCTTTTGCCGGCAATTTCAAACCTGAAAACATCCTCGATATTAAAGAGGAAGACGGCTCCGTTGAAATCAGCCTGCGCAGCGAAGCATTCGCTTCCGCACTGGCCGACGCGATTGACGGACTGATGATGAACCCTGATCTCGCAAACCTGGTGGATCGTCAGGCTTTGACTGAAGGCGGCGAGAGCTTTGCTGAATACCAGCATGAATGGCTCATGCACCGCGATGAATATCTGGAAGCAATCCGCTCCATCCAGAGCACTGACGCGATTGATGAGGACGGCCACTGGGTATCTCATTTCCAGATCGGTGAAGAAGGATCCATCATAAAGATCGTCGTTGCCGATACCGACGCCTGGATCGATGCGGAAGACGGCGAAGCTGAAGTCACTTTCGGTCTGGGCTTCAAGGATGAAGATCCCATGCTGGTGTACGAACTGGCAGTGGACGAGGATTCCTACAACGAGAAGCTGAGCTCCGGAAATTCCAAGACTGAGGTTAAGATGGACTATGACGAGAAGCAGATCAGCGAAGCTGAAGTCACCACCGAAATCGAAGGCCAGGAATGGATGAAAGCTTACTTCACCCCGGATTCCATCTACATGAAGGGTCCGAATGGCGCCATCAGCACCTCTGTCCGTGAAACCTGGCTGGGCACAATCCGCTACGAACTGGTAGCAGAGAACCCGCAGGGAGAAGAATACAAAGTTGCCGTCGATTTCTATGAAGATGGTGACAGCCTTGTGGCTGAACTGAACGCCACCGGCTCCGACAAGCCCGCGATGTTCAAGATGAGCCGCATCGACAAGCTGAACATTGAAAACCTGGGCGCTGCGAAAGATATCAACGAAATCACCGTTGAAAAGATCAACGCCGAAGTCGAAAACCTTCTGAAGTCGGTCGTCATTACCGTGAAATAATTGATCAGTATCCTCTGATCATGCGATGAAAACTCCCCGGACTTCGCTTCTCAGTGAAGCTCCGGGGAGTTTTTTGAATCCCGAACGGTTTCCATGCAATTTTCCATTTTATTCTCAGAAAACAGCCTTTGTTTTATAATAGTTAAATGGCTTATGAGCCGCGGCAATTCTGAATATGAAGCACATGGGGACGGTTTCGTTGCTGCTGCGAAGCCAGCACTGCGGAACCGTCCCCGTGCTGCGCTGATAATTTGTGGTTTATATTTCAAATTCAGAATCGCTGCATGAGCCCTGATTCCCCATGATAAAGGATTTTTATTTAGGGAGCCTTATCTGCCAAGAAAAAAATCTTGTATTTGTGTATTGAAAGATTCACAGAGAAGGAAGAAACGGATGCACCGGAAACTTCGCGATGATGCAGAAAAAATAATATCCTCAGCAATTCAGGCAGTTCTGCCGGATGAAGCTGTCAGGCGGGCGCTGAAAACATTCACAGCGGGAAACGGAAAAACGATCCTGGTTTCCGTCGGAAAAGCTGCCTGGCAGATGGCAAATGCCGCGGTTAATTTCCTCGGGCATGTGGATGCCGGCATCGTTGTGACAAAATACGGACACATCATTGGAGAAATTCCCGGTGTGAGCTGCCGTGAAGCCGGACACCCGATCCCGGATCAGAACAGTTTTGACGCCACAGAAGCCGCGATCGGGCTGGTCAGCGGACTGACCGCAGAGGACAGCGTGCTCTTTCTGCTTTCCGGCGGGGGCAGTGCACTGTTCGAAAAACCTTTGATTTCCGGAGATGAACTGCAGGATATCACCCGGCAGCTGCTGGGCTGCGGTGCGGACATTGTGGAAATGAACACCATCCGCAAACGGCTCAGCGGGGTAAAAGGCGGGAGATTTGCAGCGCTGTGTGCACCTGCCCGGGTCTTCAGTATTGTCTTGAGTGACATCATCGGCGATCCGCCGGATATGATCGCCAGCGGACCGGCTGCCCCGGACAGGTCCACCTGTCAGGATGCATTGCGGATCATGGATAAATATGGGATCGCCCTTTCCGAACCGGCAAAAATACTCCTGTGCCAGGAAACACCGAAAGAGCTTCCCAATGTCCAAACGGTCATCACCGGCAGTGTCCGGGAACTGTGCAGGGCAGCAGAAAAACAATGCCGGGAATTAGGGTACACCCCAATTTATCTGACCGACCGGCTTTGCTGTGAAGCAAAAGAGGCTGGATCCTTTCTGGGCAGCATTCTGCGCTCCCATGCGGGAGCGGAGCAAAAACTGGCCTGGATCGCCGGTGGGGAGACGATCGTTCATCTGAACGGCAGCGGCCTTGGCGGGAGGAACCAGGAGCTGGCACTGGCGGCCGCACCGCTGATCGCCGGGATGCCCAATGCAGCCGTATTTTCATTCGGAAGCGACGGCACGGACGGTCCCACAGACGCAGCCGGCGGATATGTGGATGGCAGTACACAGTCCTCACTGGCCGCACTCGGAATCGATATTCCCGAGATTTTGGATCATAATGACGCCTATCATGCGCTGGAAAAGGCCGGCGGGCTGATCAAAACCGGTCCGACCGGGACCAATGTCAATGATGCCGCGATTGCTCTGCTGGGTGTATAATTTCACAGAAGGATTCATCATTTATGAGAGAATTATTTGCAAAAATCTTGTATGAAACGGATGAGAAGCATGACCTGGTACTGGTCTCCCTGATCAACAGTGACGGCTCTGCTCCGCGCAAAACCGGTTCTCAGATGCTCGTCGGAGAAAACGGATTGATCCTCGGCACCATCGGGGGAGGCGCGGTAGAACTGAGATCCATCGAAAGGGCGCAGGAGCTGATAAAATCCCGTCAATCGGCCATTCAACATTTTGAACTGAATACGAACGCGCCGGATAATATCGGCATGATTTGCGGCGGAAATGTCACGGTTTTCTTTCAGTTCATCAGCGCCGGAGACAGCACCTGGCAGAATCTCTGCAGAAAGGCTTTAGAGCGGCTCGATCAGCAGAAAGGCGGCTGGTTTGTCCAGGATCTTGAGGGAGGAGCGCCCGGCCTGCTGACCGGGGAAATGAAATCTCTCTGCGGTGCGTGTCCGGAATCGGAAAAACCTGCCGGCAGCAGTCCCTTTGTCTGCGGAAAGAAATTCCTGATGCCGCTGCCCGTTCCCGAACGCGTTCTCATTTTCGGCGCAGGCCATATTGCCGCTGCCCTGGTTCCCCTGCTCAAGACCGTCGGCTTCCGTTCCTGGGTCTATGATAACAGGGCAGAGTTCACCACAGCGGAACGATTCCCGCAGGCTGAAAAAATCATTACGAAAGACTACACGCAAGTCAGCGATGTACTGACGATTACGGATCAGGACTACGTGGTCATCATGACCAATGGCCATACCCATGATTTTGAGGTGGAAGTGCAGGTATTACGCGGACCTTTTGCCTATCTCGGCGTCATCGGTTCCAAACGGAAAACAGCCGCGGTTAACGCGCGGCTCCGGGAACAGGGTATTCCGGATGCGGTCACCGCAAAGGTCCATACCCCCATCGGCACCGCGATCAAAGCTGTGACGCCGGAGGAGATCGCTGTCAGTATTGCCGGGGAGCTGATCCTGACCCGTGCGGAAAGACGGGAGAACCTGCAGAAGCCTGAAGTATCAGCTCAGGAATATGATAGGATATAGGATATTGGTTTCAGGTATCGGGTTTTAGGGATCAGGTGTCGGGAATTTTCCCGAAAGGAACGATCAAAAGAAGGTGAAAAATGCAAATTGAAGTGATTACGAAGGAAAAACTGAAGGATTACAAGCATCTGATGCTCGATTATATCTACGAAGAACTGGACACCTATGAGGATGACCTGGACTGTGAATATATCTGCCTGGCAGCTATGGTTCCCAATGAGGACGGCATCATCATCCCGGTCTCCGTCTTGATCTGCCTGATGGAGCCCTTCGGTGACATCGCGGTGCTGAGTGTTTATACCCTGCCTGCCTACCGCCGTCAGGGCTATGCCTCCGCGCTCATGGATAAGGCCGTCTTCATCGCCCGCCGCCTTTTCATCTTCGAGGATGGTGAGGACGAGGAAGATATCAACTTCAAGGCCATCTACCGCCTGCGTCCGGAATTACAGCAGCCTTTTGAAGAATTCCTGAAGAAAAATCACTTTGTCGATTTCGTCCTACTCGATGATGAAGACGACCCGCAGGTCTGGGCCGCCATGGCGGAATATCATTTTTACAAGACAGAGGATGAATAAGCAGTGACCACACTGCTTTAAGGAAACACTGATTAATATGTGCCAGCGGGGCCGGTTGCCTGTAGTCACCTCATGGTGACGGAAGGAACCGTCCCCAACGGCACATTAATCAGTGCTTCCTTAAATGATTTAGACAGGGAGTGGCCGGATGAATTATAAAAAGTGTCTGTATTTTGTCGAGGGAAAATGTGAAGAGCAATTGATCAACGCTCTAAAATAAGTACGCGTGCCTGTCACGAGTGTGACAGGCACGCAGTACAATGTTTCATCATTTCCCGTATCGGGAACACTCTTCCAGGGTGGAACCGTCCACCAGGCCGCTGCCCGGGACTCCCCCCTTGCCTGGGATGCGGCGTGGGAGATCTCATGACCGAGCAGTGCCTGACCGTGGGTGCTGGAAAAGTCCAGCTTGCCCGGCGCGAAGGCAATGTTGCTGCCCTGTGTGACGGCTTCGGCCTCGGCTGTTGTCTTTTTCGACATAATGGCGTACAGTATGTCTATTATTTTCTCTTTTTCTTTCCCTTGTAGTTTTTCGGCGGCTTTATGCGCTTTTTCCGACTTCCATCGTAAAAAAATTGCTGCGTTATTGGACTTTTTTCTCCGACCCCGGGTGCGGCGTTTTCATTTACCGGTTTCTTCCCGCTTT
>CAYWGX010000039.1:0-18060 GCA_964457635.1 uncultured Leptolinea sp. | reverse complement strand
CATCTTACATCTATTTTAAATTATATCTGATTTCACTCTTTTCGGTTTTCAAGATAAGGATTATAATTATAGTTAGCACAGGTTAAGTCTGCGGTCCGCTGAACCGGGCGGGCCGAATCTATCTGAGATACAGATTCGGAAAGAGGTTTATTTCATGGATATTAAACGCGTATTTTTGATCATTCTGGACAGTGTGGGAATGGGCACTGCCCCGGATGCGGCTGATTTCGGCGACATCAACCCGAACACATTGGGACATATTGCAGCTTCAATTCCCGGGTTTAAACTGCCCACCATGCAATACATCGGGTTAGGGAACATTGACGGGATGGAAGGCTTCGAAGCTTCCAAATATCCGCTTGGTTCTTTTGCCCGGCTGCGGGAACTTTCAGCGGGAAAAGATACTACGATCGGTCACTGGGAAATCGCCGGAATCATCAGTCCGAATCGTCTGCCGACTTATCCGAATGGTTTCCCCGAAGAGGTCCTTCAGCCCTTCCGGGAACAGACCGGACGAGGTGTTCTCGGCAACTGTGTTGCCTCCGGTACCAGGATCCTTGTGGAACTGGGGGAAGAACATATGCGGACCGGCGACCTGATCGTCTATACCTCGGCAGATTCTGTTTTTCAGATCGCTGCGCATGAAGATGTTGTCCCGGTTGAGCAGCTTTATGAATACTGCCGGATCGCCCGAAAAATCCTGACCGGTAAGCATGGGGTTGCCCGTGTGATCGCCCGTCCGTTTGTCGGCACCAACGCCGGGAATTTCAAGCGTACCGCAAATCGGCGTGATTTCTCTCTGAAACCGCCGGCTGAAACCATCATGACCCGCCTGAAAGAGCAGGGAAAAACGGTTGCCTGTGTCGGGAAGATCGAGGATATTTTTGACGGTGAAGGCGTCACTTTCGCGGTCCATAATCAGTCCAATATGGACGGCATGCACCACACGGAAGAATGTATGGAAAAATTCCCGGAAGGACTGATTTTTGTCAATCTGGTGGATTTCGACACGTTATGGGGACATCGCCGGGATGTAAAGGGCTATGCCCAGGGTTTGATCGAGTTTGACAAATGGCTTGGGAACTTCCTGCCGAAGCTGCAGGAAGGGGATGTGGTGATGATCTCCGCAGATCACGGCAACGATCCGACCCATCCGGGGACTGACCACACCCGTGAATATGTGCCGCTGCTGATGTACGGTCCGCAGATCCCTGCCGGGAAGAACTGCGGCACGGTTGACGGCTTCTGCTGCATAGCACAGACCATCGCCACTATGCTGCACGCCGGACCGATGAAGAACGGCGTTGATTTGTTCGCGTAAAATGGAAAGTACCGCCCCGATAAATAATAGTCACTAATTTGAAAAAAATCCTTGCGGAAAATTCGGGGTGGTATTATACTATTGTTCGTTGTTCGGGGCGTGGCTCAGTCCGGATAGAGTGCACGGTTCGGGTCCGTGAGGTCGGCGGTTCAAATCCGCCCGCCCCGACAGAAAAAAGCCGTTTTTAAAGTCGGTTTTTTTGTTTAAGGGAACCTCTAAAAACTTTTCAGCGGGGGTATGGGGGCTGGATAGCCCCCGGGAATCATGGCGCGGGAAGGTTATTTTCCGAGTAAAAGAGAATCCTGAATCCCGCGCCATAATGGATAAATGGTGAATGAGGTTCCAAATATTGGAGTTTTTGGAGAGAAAAAAAGTAAAAAAATTAATAATTTTTCATGCTCATTTTTCAAAAATGTCTTATAATAGAATACGAGAAGAAAAACCATAGCTTAATGGAGGAAAAAATGGCTTATACTATTGATAAAGATACTTGTATTGCGTGCGGCGCTTGTGTTGGTGAATGCCCGGTTGAGGCTATCTCTGAAGGCGATTACATGACCATTGATGCCGACAAGTGCATTGACTGCGGTACCTGCGCGAGCGTTTGCCCGGTTGGCGCCCCTGCCGAAGCATAAGTTATCCAAAGTTTGAAATCATGGCCTTCAGCATTTGATTTGCTGAAGGTTTTTTTGATTGTATAATACTTGTCATGGATCTATTCACTTATAACGAACAGCAAACCTTCGGTGAAACACAGCCGCTGGCTTCCCGTATGCGTCCCCGGACCCTCGATGAACTGGTAGGTCAGGATCACATCGTCGGCAAAGGCAGACTGCTGCGCAGGGCGATCGAAGCTGACAGACTGTTTTCATCCATCCTGTTATTCGGCCCTCCCGGGACGGGAAAGACCACCCTGGCTCAGCTGATCGCCAAGGCATCCTCTGCTGATTTTGTCACGATTTCCGCGGTGCTTGCGGGCGTGCAGGAACTGCGGGCTGTGGTGGCAGATGCCAAAGAACGCAGACGACTTTACAACAAGCGGACGATCCTTTTCGTCGATGAGGTCCATCGCTGGAACAAATCCCAGCAGGATGCGTTATTGCCCCATGTTGAAAACGGGCTGCTGACACTCATCGGTGCCACTACGGAAAATCCTTTTTTTGAAGTCAACAAAGCGCTGCTTTCCCGCTCCAGGGTCTTTGAGATGCATCCGCTGAATCACAACTCCCTGCGCATCATCATGGCGCGGGCATTATCGGATAAAGAGCGTGGTTACGGGAATCTGGATATCCTGATCGACGATGATGCAAGGGAACTGCTGATCGAACGGAGCAATGCAGATGCACGGAATCTGCTGAATGCGGTGGAGCTGGCGGTGGAAAGTACTGCGCCGGATGAAAACGGGCAGATCCATATCACCCTTTCGGTGGCTGAGGATTCTATTCAGGAACGTGCCCTGAATTATGACAAAAAGGGTGATTCGCATTACGATACGATCTCGGCCTTCATCAAATCCGTGCGCGGCAGCGACCCGGATGCAGCGCTGTACTGGGTGTCGAAAATGCTGCTTTCCGGTGAAGATCCTCATTTTATTCTGCGAAGATTGATCATCCTTGCCTGTGAAGATATCGGCATGGCTGATCCCCGGGCTCTGCAGGTTGCTGTTGCGGCTGCCAGTGCCTTTGATTATGTCGGGATGCCGGAGGGATATTATCCCATTGCAGAAGCGGTGCTTTACTGTGCTACGGCTCCCAAGTCGAATTCTGCGCTCGGGATTTTCAGCGCTATGGATAAGATTAAAAAGGAAGGTGCCGGACCTGTCCCGACCCATCTGATGGATGCCAACCGGGATGCGCAGGCGCTGGGACACGGGAAGGGGTATCTCTATCCGCATAATTTCCCGGAGCATCACGTCAAACAGCAGTATCTGCCGAAAAATGTAGACGGTGGATTTTACGTCCCCAGCGACCAGGGCTATGAGAAGATCATCCGCGAACGGATCGAGCGATGGAAGGGGAATGAAAAGAAATCAGAAATAAGAAATCAGAAATAGGATATAGGTTGTAGGATTAAAGTTATGGATAGGAAAACTGTCAACTACCAACTACTAACTGTTTTTTATGATGAAACTGATTGAATGTGTACCGAATTTTTCTGAAGGGAGAGACCCGCAGGTCATAGAAGCGATACGGGATGCTATCCTCGCGGGCGGGGACTGTGAGGTTTGGGATTACAGTTCTGATGCGGACCATAACCGGTCTGTCTTCACGCTTGCTGCAGCTCCCGAAGCAATGGAAAAGGCGGTGCTGCGCTTTACAAAGACGGCTGCAGCGCTGATCGATATGAGAACGCACACCGGTGTGCATCCCTGCATCGGGGCCACAGATGTGATCCCTTTCATCCCTCTGCGGAATACCTCGATGGCTGAATGCATCGAGCTTTCCAAAAAGACCGGAATGCGTATCGCCGAAGAACTGGGGCTGCCGGTTTATCTCTATGCTCTTTCGGCTGAACGGCCTGAACATACCCGGCTGGCTGACATTCGCCGGGGCGGCTATGCGGCACTCAGCCGGGAGATCGCTGAGATCCCTGAAAGAGCTCCTGATTTTGGACCGCAGCGGCTTGGACCGGCCGGCGGGGTTTCCATCGGGGCAAGGGATTTCCTGATCGCCTTCAATGTTTACCTGGACACGGACAACGTCTCTCTGGCCGGTAGTATTGCCCGGAAGATCCGCAGCTCATCCGGCGGCCTTCCTTACCTGCAGGCGATCGGTCTGCCGGTGCAGGGACAGGCGCAGATTTCCATGAATTTGCTGAATTTCCGGGTCACATCTCTGAAGACCGTTTTTCAGGCGATAAGTTCAGAGGCGCAAAAGCTTTGCACCCGTCCGCTGCGGTCGGAGCTGATCGGCATGCTGCCGCGGGCTGCTTTGGACGGGACATCACCGGAAGAACTGCTGCTGGAAGATTTTGACAGCTCCCGCATCCTCGAAGAGCATATGTAGTGACTGATGGGGACTGTCCCATAAAGGGACAGTCCCGACGATTCAGAGATCAACTGATAGGGACAGTCCCATAAAGGGACAGTCCCCGGTGTCCCCGGCGTTTCTGTTGTGTTAATGCGTAATGCCGTATTCCTCTGCGAGCTTCCGGAACACCGGCAGTGCCCGCTCGATCACATCGCGGCTGACGCAGTAGGCAAGTCGGACATACCCAGGTGTGCCGAAGCTGTCTCCGGGGACGACCAGCAGGTTTTCCTTCATGGCCCGGCGGCAGAATACCTCCGCATCCGGTTCGGGAGTTTTCATAAAGAGGTAAAATGCCCCATCCGGATGTACACAGCTGTACCCCATTTCCGTAAGTGAACCATAGAGCAGATCCCGATTGCCTTTATAGACTGAAATGTCACTGGTGGCACCGAGACATTCGGCAGTGATGCGCTGCCACATGTTGGAAACGCAGATATAGCCGAAAGACCGGATGGCGGCAATCGAGGCGGCGTAAATGTTGTCATAGTCGTCAAGATTCGGCGGGAAAGCCATAAAGCCGACGCGTTCGCCCGGGAGAGAGACGGATTTGCTGAAGGAATAGCAGTAGATGGTGTTTTTATAGATGGAAGGCAGAAAAACAACTTCCTGCCCGTCATAGACCAGGTCCCGGTAAGGTTCGTCCGCAACGATATAGATCGGATGACCGTATTCTTCCTGTTTCCGTTCCAGCAGCTTTGCCAGTGCTTCCAGGCCTTCCCGGCGCAGCACGACACCTGAAGGATTGTTGGGTGAGTTCATGATGAGCATCATGGTGTCCGGGGTCAGCGCTTTTTCGGCCGCATCCAGGTCGAGCTGGAAGGTGTCGGGATCGGTGGGGCATTCCGTCAGTCCGTCCCCGTAGGCATCCGCATAATATTTATAATCCATAAAGTAGGGCGTAAAAGTCATTGCACGTCCGCCGCAGGAGAGCAGGACCCGGGTCATGACCGCGAGGCAGGTGGAGGTCCCTGCGGTGATGAATACGTCCTGTTTGCGGTAAGGGATCCCGAAGGTGGTTTTCAGATATTCCGCTGTTTTTTCACGAACCTCGGGCAGGCCCAATGCCGGAGCGTAGGTGTGAAGCTGCCAGGCGGGCATGGCGGCTCTGAGCTTTTCCATGGTTTCAAAAATACATTCCGGCGGGTCAATGCTCGGTGAGCCAATGGTGAAATTGTAGACGTGATCTTCTCCCACGATTTTGGCCTGTTCGGCACCGTATTCGGCAATCTCGCGGATGATGTTGCCGCTTTGTCCCCATTGTACTAATTTTTTATCGATCATAGATGGTTACCTCTTTTTATCGGATAGGTAAAGAAATTATAATGCAACAGTGAGCCAATGGCAAGTGCCGGAACAAATGATGGGGCAATTTTAAATTAAGAAGCACACGGGGACGGTTTCGCTGCTGCCGCGAAGCCGGCACTGCGGAACTGTCCACTAACTGCGCCAATGATGTGTGGGAAATTTTCCATAATAAGAATTTCTGTAATTGACTGCAGAATTTATTATCTCTTATGAGGTTCCAGTTTGGTTTCGTGTTATGCTTAACATGATAAGGAACCACAGCTGAATGCTGTGCGGTTTACGAAATGGAGAAGGAAAAAATATGAATAAAAAACGATTAGTAATTTTACTGATGGTTCTTTTAGTTTTGTGCCTGAGCGGATGCAAAAAGTCGAATTTCGGTGTTCGGGTCAATGAAGACATGAACGTCGAGATCAACGCTGAAAATGCCTCTAATGATATGTTCGGTGCGGCTTCCGGTTTTGAAGTTGCTGAGGGACAAAAGGTTTACATAGAACCTGCCCTTACAAAAGGCGAGATCAGTGTCAGGATCAATGCAGTTTCACTCACCGATATTGACGCGAAACCGGAAGAATTACTCGAGGCAGTGACAGGAACCGACAACACCGTACTGGATCTCAAAATCAGCGGCATCGAAACGTCTGAATATGAGTTGGAACCGGGTACGTATAGCGTTTCGGCAAATGTTCTCACCAAGGCGGACGGGAAAGTCATTATCACGGTTCGGTAATTGTTCAGTACCTGGAAAGGGACAGTCCCCTTTGGCTCAGAATTGAGCCAAAGGGGACTGTCCCTGCCGGCACATATTTATTAAATATGTTGAAAAAGTACGCCTGAAATCAGAACAGCAGCGAATCGATTTTCGGCAGAAGGTCCGCGAGGATCGCTTTGCAGTTGTCGATTTCTGCCCTGCCGGCTTCTGACTCGAAGCCATTCCGGCGGATCCTGCGGCGCAGGATGCGGGTATAGCCGACGATTTTTGCCTTGTTTTCAACGTCCTGAAGAACGGTTTCATCCGTTGTTCCGAGATAGAGCTCCAGGCTCTTTCGCCAGAAAGCACAGGAAGTCTCAAAGTCGATGCCAAGAAATTCCTGCACGATGCTATGATCCAGGACGCTGTAACCTACATAAGCGTTATACATGCTCGCCAACTCGAAAATCGGATGTCCGTGGCACAGGGTATCCATATCGATCAAAAGGCTTTCACCGTTTTGCAGCATCACATTTTTGAGGTGATAGTCGCCGTGCATCATGTGCATATCGACCGGTACAGCATCGACCAGTGCATAAAGCTTCGCATACTCATAGTCCGACAGATAATCTTTCAGAAATTCCACCCAATCCAGTACCACAGCCTTTTCGTCCGGCATGGATCCGGGTTTGACAACTTTGGAGTGGATCAGTTTGAGCATTTTTATGCTCATTTCTGCTGCTTCATCTAAGGTCTTTTCTTTATTGATCAGAAGTTTCGCATAGCTTGTGGCGTTCAGCAGCTCATAAACGGAGCCCAAGCCTCCGCTTTCAATTTTCACAACATCAAAAGGAATCGCTGTGGGTACTCCCAGCACAAAAGCGGTGCGGGCCAGTTCCCGCTGTCTGTGGATCTCATCAAGGGCGTCCTGGTTCAAAAACACTTTCACGATGGTATCACGGTCGATGCGATAGATTTTCCCGTTGGCACCTTCACCGATGACCTCGCAGCCTTCGACGGAAATGACCCGGTAGGCCTTTTCGACTGTCATCATTTCGGTGAAGCCGGTCATGTCAAAGATGTCATAGATTTCTGAATGGACATTGATCAGCCGCGTGTCGTCTATTTCCTGCTTGACGCGCAGAATTACCCGCAGTCCGGCACTGGAGGTGTATTCCAACTTGTCACAATCCAGAATGATCGTTTCTACCGGGAATTTCTGAAGAGCCTGATCGATGTCAGCCTGCAATTTCGGTGCCGAAAGTGAATCGATTTTCCCCTCAAGGTAAATCGTAAGCGTGTTATTGTCGAATTGTGTTTTGACCATGATGATTCCTTTCTGATTTCAGGTCTCAGGTGTCAGGTTTTAGGTTTTAGGTTTTTACTTATATATTTTACCTTTTACATTTTATCTTATACATTTTACCTTTTACTTTCTACTTTCAACCTTCAACTTTCACCTTTCACCTTATAGTGGGTATCCGCTATTCCTGAACATATCCCAAATATAACGATTCAAAGGGGATTTAATCCTGTTGACATCACTTTGTTTGCATGATGCGGCAATGCAGATCGTAACACGGCGGTAACCGATCTCGCTGATCCCATAATAGTAAGGGCCGCTGATAATTCTCGGCAGCTGCTCGCCGATTTTCGGCAGTTCCCGTTCCAGCATTGCTTCGATCTCATCCAGCGGCATTGTATTGGGAATTGACAAATCGATATAGACCCAGGAATTTTCCCGTGACATATTCAGAATGTTTTTCACACTCTGGTTATCAATGATCTTGATGTTATTATTCGAATCCTTCAGTTTGGTGGAGCGGACCCCGATATCGATCACCTTTCCTTTGAACCCGTTGACCTCGATGATATCTCCAACGTGGAAATCCCCTTCGAAGATGATAAAAATTCCCGACATGATATCTGCCACCAGATCTTTGGAGCCCAGTGAAATCGCCAGTGTCAGAATGGAGGCAGAGGTAATCAGTACACTGGAGTCAAAACCAAGATAGCCTAAACTGACAAAAATGGCTGTAATAATCGATATATACTGCAGCAGGCTCGAAACCAGACTGACAATCGTCCTGCCCTTGGCGTCGAGCATCGAGCTCAGGATCCTTATAATGAGATCCTTGAAAAGGATAAAGGCCAAAAGGATCACCAGAACGATAATAATAGCCGTAATCGACAACTCGTTCAGTGTTCGCTTCCAGTTGCCGTACAGGATAAAATGGATCACCGAGTTGGAACCAAATTCATCCCGATCCACAAGGAGGACAAACAAAAAGATAAGCAATACCGTGATCACGAGTTTAAAAAGCTGCCCGATTTTCTGCTCCGGGGTCAGATCATGCCACCACTCTTTCCAGGACCGGTCCCCCCGTTCATCTTCTTTGAAAGGTTCCAGCAGCTCCTGATCTACTGCAAATTCAGGCTTTTGCTTCAATTTTTCTTTCAGCAGTTCGGTTTCTCTGGTGAATTCCGCGAAATCATCCCGGGATGTTCCGAGCAGATACAGGCTGATCAACAGACAGACAAGCAGATAATACAGGGAAGAAAGAAGCGCAAATTTCAATGAGTCGCCCCAGATGTTATCGGAGTTTGTCATGAAATAATAATGATATTGTTCATCAGCGTCGTGAGCGCCGTATCTTTTCTGGCCCAGCAGCTCAAAAGTTTCCATGGAAACCTGCTGATGTTCATCTCCATTTTCTTCAGCCAATCCCAAGTCTGCACCTGTTGATCCGAGCAGATCCGGGGCACTCGCGTAAACTACTGTACCATCCTCCCGGCTGAGAATAAAGCTGATGTTTTCCTGATGTGTTAGCATCCGGACATAATTCTCTATATCCTGTTTTTCCGTGGATTCCCAGGTGATTTCCGGATCAATGGCAAGGATGACCGCGCCATAGGAAGCTGTATCTTCCAGAGCCATACGTACACCCATCGTCTGGAGCATCTTGCCGGTGAATTTGTCCTTCTTTGGTTCATGGATAACCCGCTCAATGCCCTGAAGCAGATAACCAAAGTCTTTTTCCGTATTAACTCCGTCTCCGAGCGTAAAGCCTACATAGCCGTTGGTGCTTAAAAGCTCTTTTCCCTTACCGTCAAAGATCATAATAGAGTCGCTGCCGATCAGTGCATTGGCCTTTTTCAGGAATTCCGCATTGCGAATCTCCGGCACCTGACTGTAAAGATCAGCGATCTTACCGGCATAATAAATGCCCCAATCTTCCTCCTCCGCTTTTGCGGCGGAAAGACGTTTGCTGCTGTCCTCCAGACGGGCCATCATGATGTCAAGACTTTCCTGGTTGGATTGAGAGATGCGGGAAAGGTTTCCCAGCAGCTGATAACCGAGAAGTATGATAAAGAGTACCAACCCGCCGTTCAGGCCGATTGCCAAAGTTCTGATCCGCAGCTGATGAAGCTGCCAGGATTTTTGCTGTATTTCAGTCAGTTCATGGTCAAGAGAATATTCTCTGATCCAATGCAGCCAGAGGATCATACCGCCTACGCAGAACAGGATAAATACGGCTGAAATGATGATGCAGTTCAGAACATAGGTGTTCGTGCTGATCGGGTCCAACAGGACAATGGCTGTTGCGGGACGGTCGAAAATCAGCAGCTCTTCATAGGTGGCATTATAAAGATTCTTCCCGATCGTAAGATTGGCAGTTTCCGTGGTAAGGTTATCATTTGTGATGCCAAGGTCTTCAATCGAATCAGGTTTGCCCAAAGATTCTGAAGCATAAAGAATAGATGTTTCCTCTGTGGATGATTCCTCGTCCGGTTTCCAGAACAGCAGCAGTTTTGCATTATATAGCTGTTCAAGCGCAGTAATCGCTTCACCGATCGTTTTTTCATAATTGATGGAAGTCTTGTAATCCTCCATCTCCCACCAATCGATATAATAAAAATTCCCTTCGATTTGTTTTGCTGAAAGAAGCACCGGGCGGGTATGATCCGGTTCATCGATCAGCATAGCGGCAGTCATGACGGGCAGGGATTCAAAATTCTGACCATCTTCCTGCAGCTCAAACCTTCCCGAAAAACTTTGGGGATAGATCACACTGCCGTTTTCGACCCTGACAACGATCCCGTCACTGGCCCGGTTCTGAGACACATCCTCGAAAAGTTCCGGCCCCTCATACATATTATCTCTGACCAGCGGGCGCAGTGCGAGGCTCATCAGCTCCATCGTATTTTCCGTCTTGGACCGGAATTCTGTTTCCAGTGTGGTAATATGATCCTGAACACGGTTGAGCGTGTCGATCATCCCGCTGACCTTCAGATCTGCCTGAGAGGATACCTCCATGTAAGACAGAATGGAGGTATAAAGCGTCACTGCCAGGAACACGCCCAGCAGCAATACAAGAATCAGAAAGGCAATGAGGGTCTTGTTGTTTTTCACGCTTTAGCTTTCTTCTCCGCTTCTTTCCTGGCGATATACTTATCAAACCGAATCTTCAGCAGGGCTGCAAGGGGGACGGCAACCAGCATCCCGAGCAGGCCGCCCACTGCGGAACCTGCGATCATTGCGGCAAAGACCAGCAGCGGATGGATCTCGATGCTGGAACTGAGCAATTTCGGGTTGATGATATTTCCATCAACGACCAGCAGAACAGCCAAAACGATCCCGCCGATCAGCAGTTTGCTCCAGGCGCCTTCAATCAGGCAGACAACAAAGAGCGTGACAAAACCGACGACCGGTCCGACGTAGGGAATCAGGTTGCCGGCGCCGGTCAAAAAACCGATGACGAAGGGATAAGGTACCTTACAGATCAGCATGGCGATGAAAGTAACAATGCCGACCAGAATCGCATCCATGAATTGCCCGCGGATATATCCGGAGAAGCACTTGTCTGCGTCCATGAGGATATCATGCAATTTTGCCTGTGTCTCAGGTTTGACAAACAATTTCCGAACCCGGTTCCAATAGTTTTGGATTCCCTCGGAATCCAGGAGAAAATAGATCGCGAAAATAACCGCGAAGAAAATGTCGGAGGCAGCGCCTGTGATGCCGGAAACCACATTGCCGACACCGCCGGTAATAGCTTTGATGTCAATGCTGTGGCTGGCAAACCAGTCCTCTACTCGTTTGCCGATTTCTGTCAGCTGTTCTGAAAACGAACCGATCAATTCCCCGATGCCATTAAAATTGATCAAACTGATCTGCTGCCCTAAAAATACACCGGCCATTACCAACAGACCGATTATCAGCAGAAGGATGACGACCAGCGTCCCGACCACAGCAACCGGGCGGGAGAACTTGAGCTTCTTTTGGATCCACTGGACCAAAGGTTCAACCAGATAGGCAATCACACCGCCGGCAATGATCGGTTTCAAAACCAGACCGATGACATTGAAAAGCTTGCTGAAAAATCCGCCGGAAAGGGACAGGATGACGCAAAGCACAAAGATGATGATAGCGGTTATGATCGTGTATACAGCGATTTTTGTATATTTTTTGTCTTCATATTGTTTCAGGTTGAACATAAGTGCTCCTTTTCTGATTGGTAATGCGGCATTCGGAATTCGGGATGAGTAATGGCTCCATCACCGGCAGCTTCTGAGACCTTTTATTATACTTCATACCTTCTGCGGTACTTGTAACTCCTGATTTTTTAAATTCGGTATCCTCTTTTGCTTAGTGCAGTCTGCTTATGATGGCCATGAAAGATCATTTTTACTTCTTTTTCTTTTTTTTCGGAATTTTCCTGCCGTTCTTCACCTGCTTCGGATTTTCGACGATCATGGATAGGTCCAGCATGTTATCCGCATAATGCTGGAATGGGTCGGCTTTTGGCTGAGGGATCTGATTTTCGATCGCACCGCCGGTCATAGGATCATTCAGCATGTTATCGGCATAATGCTGGAACAGGTTGGCTTCCGGCTGAGAGTTGGCATTCTGATTATCAATCACCTGAGGCAGCGCCAATGGGTCAGCGGCAGCCTGCTGAGGAGCCGGGGCGGCCTGAGGCTGAGGGTCGCCATGGTGGGCGCCGTAATTGAACTTTTTGCTGAACCAGCGCTTGATCCGGGTGAAGATACCTCTTTCCTTCTTCCGGAATTCGCCCTTTTGCTTTGCGGTCGAACGCTTTTCGTATTCCTTCACGATCTCAATACTGGTCTGTTTGGCGTCCGCACCTTTCGTATAGACGTCATGAAAAGCCTCCGCGAACCATTCTTTGGAATTTGACTGGCCGTAAGATGATGTCAATTTATTTGTTTCGAAGACATTCGAGGAGGTATCGACCTGTCCCTGATAGATATTATAGCCTTTTGCGTTTTTTCCATTCTGCTGGGCATAATTAACCTGCTGCAGATCCTGTTGGTTCAGCACTTTCGGGAGAACACTTTGCAGAATGTCATTAGAGGCCGTTCCCCTGGCTTGATCTTCCTCTGTGGGATTCAGGGTCGATTCCAGGATATGTCCCTGCTCGTGGTTCCCGACTTTGTCCAGGTGTCCGACAGATCTGCTCAGTGATGCATTAACCTGCGTTCGTGCCTGCTGTGCTTCCGGTGTATCCCTGTCCACATAGGCATCGTAATGGATCGTTGCTGTTTCCCTGCCTCCGGGGCTGGGAGAGACGGCCATAACATCTTCATTGGACTGATCTCTTAAATTGCCATTTTTTTGATTCCATTGAACGTTAATGCCGTTGTATTTATGTTTCAATTCTGGATAATCCCGAACCTGGCGGACCATATTCTTCAGTTTTGCCTTAAACAGCGGTACGTTGATATCTGCTCCCATCTTGTAGCTGTACCGCACTTCTGTCTGCTCTTTCTGCTTATTTGCCGCATCCAAATCCGCTTTCGCTTTATCATATTCCGCTTTGAACTTCCTGCCTTTTTTATGGTTCTTCGGATAATTCAGGTATTGCTTGTTGATCTCCATTCGATTCGTGGCATCTGTGATCCTCGCCTCAATGGGGGCAAGCAGCTGCTCCCGCTGTTTCACCTCGGTTTCAGACAGTTTGACTTCTTTGCCCTTATCATTTTTGCCATAAGCAATCGGTACCTGCGCGGTATTAATGAACGCCAGGTTGAGGCGGGGATCATTCATATCCCGAGCGGTATATTCCCTGTTCTGCGTATATCCCAAAAATGCAAAGAAGGCTGCCTTGGCATCCTGGGCATTATCGATCTTCTTCAGCGCTTCTCCGACCTCGGCATCATTGGTGGGGTTGATGGTGTCGTTGGCAAGCTCCTGAGCGGTCATTTCATAGGCACGTTTTGTGGAATTCTGCACCGCGTTCTGATCAAATTTCGGAGCATCCCGCAAAATCTGGGACTGATAGGCCGCTACTTCCAGGCCGACCTTGTCCGTCCGGTTCTGCATGTAATCCAGGAAGCTTTCGTACTCGTCTGTCCGGTCGTACATTTCGTCTTTGTTGATCACGGAACGGGTGGCGATATCTTTGAGGATCTCTTTCCCGCTGTAGTCCCGCTCTCCCAGATTGGACATGAAGAGGATCCCGGCATCTTCATTCACGGCATTGATGCGGCTGCCGCTTTTTTCAGCCAGGGTTTTAATGGGCTTTTTCAGATCGGAAAACACTTCCTGCCCATAGCGCGTGCTGTTTTTCTGTTCCGTCATCAGCTGAAGGTTGGATGCATTGGCGGAAAGACTCTGCCGCCGCTGGATCGCGTTGTCATCTTCATCCCGGAAAAGCTGGACCGTGTTCATCGGTACAGATTCGGAAACATCTCCTTCTACCGCCCCCTGCTGGACGGTGTGGACCAGTTCGTGTGCGGCGACCTTCGGGTCAAAGCCGCCTTTGCCGAAGTGGACATCGCGCCCCTGCGCCCAGGCACGGGCGCCCATAGCCCGGCTTTGGTTCATGCTCAGAGAGTCGCTGTGGAATTGTACATTGGAAAAATCAGCGCCCAGACGGCTGCTCATCTCCCGCATGACCGCTTCCGGCGTGGTGGAGGTGACGCCCTGCGAAAGCCGGTCTGCTTCACTTTCTGCGGCCTGATCTTCCATAATACGGCTCACCAGACTGTTGGGCAGCTGTGTTTTCTGTGCAGAATCGGTCTGTATGGACGGAGAACTGCTTCTCCGATTGTTTTTTCGTCTGTCATAAGCGTATCCCATATTATTACTCCTTTATGAAGTAAACTTCAAGTTAGAACTTGAAGAGGTCCATAAAGCGGCGGAAGAGGCCGCGTTTCTTCTTTTTGTTGAATTTCTTCTCGGTGAGTTTCTGCTGCCGTCTTTCGTATTCCTTCACGATCTCTTTACTCATGGGCTTGGCGTTTTTCCCGTTGGCATAAATGTCATGGAAGGATTCCGCGAACATCTCCACCGGGGCCCGTCTGCCGTACCTTGATGTCTTATTATTTTCAAAGAACTTGCTGTTTTCGGTATCGATCTGGCCTTTCAGAACCGGGATCTTTCCCCTGATTTTCTTATTCTGATCATAATACTTGACGTCCTTCTTTTCATCTTCCGACAGCACATTCGTATTTTGAACCACCGTTTTGATGATATCGGCTTCATTTACGCCATGATTCTGGTCGATCAGGTCCTGTACCCGGTCTCCGCTGTCAGGCAGCAGGGACGCCAGCCCATGGCTGGATTCATGCGTCCCCGCGTAATCCACATTCGGGGCGTTATATCGTTTGTATTCAAGGTCTTCAGCCAGGTTTTTAGCCCGTTCCGCTTCTCCCGCCGGTCCTTTGCGATCCTGATGAGCGTTGTAAGAAAACGTGATTTTATCCCGTCCGCCGACAGAACCCGCCGTATCCATGACAGCAGACGTTTTCGGGTCAAGCGTTTTCATATCGCCGACGTTGCCCCGCATTTCCGGATAGTCATAAACGACCCGGGTCATGTGCTTCAGCTTCTTTTTGAACAGGCTGACATCCAGATCCGTTTCGTATGGGTCGATAAACTTCCCGTCGGGATTGCCGGTATAGGCGGCATAGAGTTTGTAAGCAGTCTTCGCGTCCGCTGCCCCGTCGATCTCTTTCTGGATTTTGGCAAGTTCGGGAATGTTGTTGGGATTGAAGACTTTTTCGTCATTTTCATCCGCGGGCATTTCCGTGTCATAGGCGCGCGTATGTGCGTTTTTCGTGTGTTCATATTTCGGCGGACGGTTGATGAGCTGTGTCTGAATAGCTACATCTTCCAGACCGTAAGCGCCCAGCCTTGTGGAAAGAAGTTTGATGAGCTGCTCATACTCGTAGGCCACGTCTTTCGCCACATCTTTGTTGGATATGTCCTTCTGCATGATGGTGCTCATGATGCCTTTTGAGCTGTAGTCTTTCCCGGAAGCCAGGGCCAGAAATTCGATCCCTTTTTCTTTGGTGTAGGGGGATTTTTTCCCCGCGCCTTTTTCGATCATCTGCTTCAGGGTCTTTTCCATACGTGAGTAGACTCTTTTGCCCATGTCAGAGTTGAAGATCTGCGTCAGCATGCGCTGAACTTCGGTATCCTTCAAAGCATAATTGGGCTTGATTTCAGCGTCATCACTTTCTTCACCTTTCGAAGGCAACATTTGGACTGCGCCCATCGGCATGGACTGAGAGACGTCTCCGCGTACCGCGCCCTGCTGTACCGTGTGAACCAGCTCATGTGCCGCGACTTTCGGATCAAAACCTCCTTTGCCGAAATAAACATCGCGGCCCTGTGCCCAGGCTCTTGCGCCCATGGCTTGTGAGCGGTTCATGCTCAGCGAGTCACTGTGGAACTGCACCCGGGAAAAATCCGCACCGAGACGTTCCCCCATCTCCCGCATGACCTCATCACGGGTTGTGGAGGTGATGTTTTGGGAAAGTTGATCCGCTTCCCGTTCTGCCCGCGGGTCCTGCAGCATGCGCATGACCAGGCTGTTCGGCAACTGCGCTTTTTTTCCGGGAGCCTTGGAAGCAGACTGCTCAGTGTTCCATTTGTTTTTCTTTCGTTTGTATAATTGGTATCCCATACAGCAACCTCTCTATTGATACCGAAATCACGATTTTCTCTTTTTCCTTTATCTTTTGATCTCTGAGATTATTGTGAACATTGATGGCCGTAAACTCTTTTTTGTTTTTTGTCAAATGTATAACTCATAATATACTATATACATTGCATTGGTTCCGGAAAGCTGTTTTCAGACAACGACCCCGGTGTCCCCCGAAGGGACTGTACCCGGCGGCTCAGCATTGAGCCAGAGGGGACTGTCCCTGCCCGGTTTCTGAACAGCTGCCGACCGGGACACGCTGCGGACAGTATCCAGTGTCCCACGACTGGGACACATGCGAGCCGTCCCCATTGTGTCTCCGGAGTCAATGTTTTCTTAATTATATTATAATTTTGGAAATGTGAACGGAAAATTAACTGCAAACAGCCGAATATCCTCCGATTTCGGCGTTTTCAGCAGTGGTTAGTGGTCAGTGGTCAGGTATCAGGCGGCAGATGGCAGGTATTCAGCTTTTTTCCATAAAGCTTCATCAGTTTGAAGAACATGGTGCCGGAGAGATTGGGCAGTTCAATGGCTTTATCGGCGATCTCTTCGAAAGTACCGATTACGTTTTCCGGAGATTCGGAAGTTCTGTCACCGGCAGCTGACTCGACAGCGGTTTCGGTGATTTTTTCCGGGGCTGTTTCCTCTCTTTTTTCTTCGGACAGCAAGTTGTCTGTTTCCGCCGGGGCAGGAATTTCTTCTGTTCCCTGATGGTTCCCGGACGCGGCTTGCTCCGCGCTGATTCCCGCCGCTTCCGCTGCCATTTGGCGCAGTGCGCTCTTGTCAACGGGAAGGGAAGAACTCTTTGACGGAATAGCCGCGGGGGTTTTCTCACCTTCCGCGCACTTCTCTTTCGTGAGATCTTTCTTTACGGAGGCGGACCTTTCGGCAAGGTCAATTGTGACTTCGCCGGCCATGATTTTTTTGATTTTCTCAGCGGTCGCCAGCAGGCGTTTGTCCAGTGCGGACCAGCGGATGGAGAGCGTCAGCGCCTTGACGTCATGCTGCAGATAAGAATTGGTTTCCATAAAGGCTTTATAGCTTTTGCGGAAGTTGAAAGCGGTGAGCCCCCGCAGCCAGTCGATCGTCATTCCGCTCAGCATTTCGAAATCTTCGCCGGTCTGATGTTCCATGGCTGCTTTTGTGACGCAGACACTGCCTAACTGGTTTACCAGTTTTTCCAATTGTTCTGACATTTGATAGAACAGCGGAGAGTGGCGGTTGATCTGACGGAGCAGAAGATAGGTTTCCCCGGCTTCCGAATAAAGCTTCATGGCGTTTTCGAGAAAACTGAGAGGTTCGTCGTTAAAGGCATCGAAGGCTTCGAAGGGATAGCCGTATGGGTCAGTGGGCCCTGCTTTGCGGGCGCTTTCTGCTTTCACTTCTTTGTATGTTTCCAGGTCATCAAGCATTTTGATGATTTCGGTGTTCAGCTCTTTCATCTTCGCAAACCTCCTTTCCTCTCAGGTTTCATTTTTGTCGGAAAGACTGATATTGTTTCTTTAGAAGTACCGTTCTAAAGAATATAATATTATATCCGCCTTGCTGATTTTTATAATAGTACTAAATTCTAATATTGTCAAGGGAAATATGACAAAATTCTAATAATTTATGACAAAAATCATATTCCGGAGTTTAATATTCAAAAATTTTTTTCTCCTGTGTGCCGAAAAAGGTGGTGTGCGGACGATTGGCGTCGGGCGTCACGGGGGCGAAGCTCCTGCCCCGAATCCAACGGGCGAAGCCCACACCTTA
>CAYWGX010000038.1:0-18210 GCA_964457635.1 uncultured Leptolinea sp. | reverse complement strand
CCACCTGTTCTTAATAGTTCCAAAATAAGATATAAATTCAAAAATAACCTTGACAAATTAGAAATAGCAGCTATAATAATAGAAAATAATCTATAGCAAATATATTGTTTGTTAGATTTATAACATGTAAAAACTTTTCGAAAGGAGGCGGGCAGGATCAGCATGGCGATTGAAATCAGCGGTACATACGGAAGTGAAATGCAGAGAAACCAATCGGAATTTTCTCAAAAATCCTGTTTTGATATGCAAAATGCTCCGTTCGTCATGAATACAGCTGAGCTCCTGCCGGAAAGCTGTGATGAATTCAGCACGGCTCCTTTCGATTTTGAAGAATCGACCAAAATACTCTGGGAAGACACACAGCTCACTTATTACCACGCCTGTTCCGCAAACCGTTTTACCGAACAATACCTGGCGCTTTGCCGGCGTCTTGAGAAAAATATTAAGCAGGTGGGGAGTTTGTGTGTCACCAAGGCAGTTCTGGAAAAGAGCGGGCTTCTGTTCCCTGACCTCAGCGAGATGAATATTGACGAATTGATCGGCATGGTTTCCTATCATTTGCGGAAATGTCATGCCACTTTCCGTTCTGTCTATCAATGCAATAATTACCTCGGGATGTCCTATCTGAATTGGGAATTCCGCTGGGTCGAGCTGGGAAATCGGCTGAAATCAACCAATGTAAAAATTCAGGAGATACTGGACGGAAAAGTCAACATTGAAAGAATGATCCAAAAAGAGAAACCCCGTGAAACCGCCGAAATGCCGGCAGCTGTCAAAATTCCGCAGAACCTGCCGATCAATCCCGTTTCGATGCCCATCGATGGCTCATTGGTGCGTAAAATCCTCAGCAACCGGAAGGAAGAAGAAAAGAGGCAGCGAGACATACAAAAGCATCTGAACGAACTGCAGAAAATATGGAGCGGCGATTCTTCTTACGTTGATGGATTTGAAAGTTGTTTCGAAAAAGAGATCGGGAATAACCGCAGCGGAAGCGATCCGCTGCACGGTGCAGGACCGATATATGCGGCCTGTTTTCCAAACCCGGAACCCGGAAAAGAATCTGAATTTCTGACGACAGAGGAAGCACGAAAAATTCTGATGGCTGATGCTGAAAGCCGGAATGACCGGAAAGCACTTGAGGAAATTCCCGGAGAAGATGCGTATGCCCTTATGGACAGATGGATCGATTTTACGGAACCTCCTCTTGAAGAAGATGACGGATAAAGAATGAAGCACAGAGGGACGATTTCGCTGCTGCCGAGAAGCCGGCACCGCGGAACCGTCCCTCTGCTGCGCCAATAATGTGCGGTTAATTTACCATATTTAGAATCCAGCCGCCCTCGTCAGCACAGTAAAACTGCCGAAATCGGATGATTTTGGCTGTATTAAGTTTAAGCCATAATGAAAAAGTATATGTTAAAATAATGCAAACTTATAAAAATAAGTTTAAGAATAAATAATCATTATGAACAGTTGGTGAGATATGTTAGATGCAAAATTGGAAACACTGCTTATCGTCGCAGAGGAAAAAAGCTTTACCCGGGCCGCAGCCATCCTCTCCCTCACGCAGCCTGCTGTGAGCAACCATATTTCACTTCTGGAGAAAGAAATCGGGGTCAGGATATTTTTGCGGACCAAGGGAGAAGTCAAAATCACCCCGGAAGGCGAAGTGGTCGTTAAATATGCCAAACGGATCAAAAACCTTTATCAGCGCATGTTTGACAAGATTTCAGAGATCGACCGGCAGGTTACAAAATTGCGTGTAGGCATCACGCATACCGCCGAAAGTAATGAAATAACTGAGATTCTGGCGAAGTACGGTTTATCACACGGGAATGTAAACATTACCATCATCACGGATACGATAAAAAACCTTTATGATATGCTTGAAAATTATGAAATCGACTTCGCGATCATCGAAGGAAGACGTCAGGTCAGTGACATGAATTACCTGATGCTGGATATGGACTGCCTGGTCTGCATCCTTTCCAACAACAATCCGCTTTCCAAACAATCCACGATCTCACTGGATGATTTGAAGAAAGAGCAGCTGATCCTGCGTCTGCCGGAATCCGAAACCAGAAAACTGTTTGAAGCGACCCTGATCAGCGTGAATGATTCCATCGACAATTTTGATGTGTCGATCGAAGTCGATAACATTGCCACGATCAAAGACCTGATCCGGAAAGACCTCGGTGTTTCCATCCTGCCGCAAAGCGCCTGCATGGATGAACTTCGGAAAGGGAAAATAACCGCTCTGCCGATCGCAAACCTGAGCATGGCGAGAGAGACGAACATCGTTTATAACAAGGACTTTGCCAGGATGGACCTGATCCGTGATTTTGTCGATTTGTATAAGCAAAACAAGATCATGATCCGGTAATGCCGCTTCCGTCCGGCCATGATTTTTTTACAGCACTGAAATGAATCCGAAAAGAATCGGCACCTCGAAATATCCGCGGGAATTTTGGTTCCTGATGATCGGATCTATTGTATTCACAATGGGTGCTTCCCTGGTGTGGCCCTTCCTGAGCATCTACATTCAGCAGAAGCTGGAGATCCCCCTGCGTTATTCGACGCTGCTGATCTCCCTGCGGGCCTTCAGCGGAGTGATTGCTTCTTTCTTTTTCGCCGGATCCTTTGCCGACCGCTTCGGCCGCAGGCTGCTGATCCTGGTTTCCCTGTTCGGAGGCTTCGTTTATTACCTGGGGCTGAAGTTTGCCGATGCGCTGTGGGAATTCGCGCTGCTGATGATTTTTTGGGGAATGCTGGATATCTTCTATCCGGTGGGGATCAATGCCATGATCGCAGACCTCATCCCTGCGGAGAACCGCCTGGAAGCCTACTCGATCCTGCGCATCGTCTATAACACGGGCTATGGAGTGGGGCCGATTCTCGGCGGCATCATGGCTTCCAATTCCTATGACACGATTTTTATCGCTGCCGCCGCCGGATATGCACTGTCTTTCCTCTTCATGCTGTTTTTCACCCGGGAAACGCTCACCGACGATATCCAGGCACAGGCAGCCGGCCGGAAAGAGAACTACAGCATTGCGATCGTTTTGAAGGACCGCTTATATGTCTTATCCGTTTTCCTGAACGGCATGATCTATATCACCTCTGCCGGTGTGTTCAATCTGCTTTCGCTTTATGCTGTACAGAACTTCGGGATCCCCGAAAGTCAGATCTCGATCGTTTTTACCGTGAACGCGGTGATGTGCGTCACCCTGCAGCTGGCGGTGATCCGCCTGATCAACGGGAAAGCGCCCATGCGGCTGATGTGCCTCTCCGGTCTGCTGTATATGGTCGGGGTCAGTTCCATTGCCCTTATTGATCAGGTCTGGTGGTATTGCATCTGCATGGCAGTCATGACGCTCGGTGAGCTCATCATGTCCCCGACCATGTCGGACCTGGCAGCGAAGATGGCCCCGGAAAATGCCCGCGGACGGTATATGAGCGTCCTCAGCCTTGCCCGGCCTTTCGGGCAGGGGATCGGTCCCGCTTTGCTTGGGTATGTCAATGACATGATCGCTCCGCGTATGATGTGGGTCTGCGGGGCAATGTTTGCCGGAATCGCCTCTGCTGCTTTCTTCGTGATGGATCGGAAAAATAAGAATACCGGAAGCTAACTATAATAAAATATTATCGATAGCAATAAAATTATAATTTTACTTTTTTATATCAAGCGTTATAATAAAAATTTGTAATAATCAAATAATCAAATTATGAAAGGTGGGACCGATCATGACACTTGCAGGTTATATGATGGGACAATTTTCACTTGTTCAATATCTTGATTTTTTTGCGAGGATTCTGTTTGCCTGTCTCTGCGGAGCGGCGATCGGGTTTGAACGAAGTCTTCGTTTCAAAGAGGCGGGTATCCGGACTCATATCATCGTCTGTTGCGCCGCTGCTGTAATGATGATCGTTTCAAAATACGGATTTGTTGACCTGACGGATGTAAACGGTGTCAACTTCAACGGTACGCGCGGAGCGGATTCTGCCCGTATAGCCGCTCAAGTTGTCTCAGGCATTTCATTCCTCGGGGCCGGTATCATCTTTCGCAACGGAACATCGATCCGGGGCCTGACGACCGCAGCCGGGATCTGGGCTACAGCGGGGATCGGGTTGGCTATTGGTGCCGGCATGTATGTGATCGGTTTCTTTACTACGATCATCATTGCTTTTGTTCAAGTCATTATGCACAAGTACACGATAACAGCAGATTCGATGATCCTCGGACAGGTGCATTGTACCGTCGAACATTCCGATACGTTCCGTGAAAACCTGAATAAGTTCATCGAAGAAAATAAGATCCAGGTCGTGATGAGCCGCATCTCCATCAACGATGACGGCAGCTTCACCTATGACCTGACACTGCGCATGGTCAACACCATCACCCTGAGCACGCTTTCCTCCTTCGTGGAATCCAATGAGGGCGTGCGGGAAGTCCGCTGCGAACTTGGGAAATAACAGCACAAGGGGACGGTTTCGTTGTTGCCGCGAAGCCGGCACTGCGGAACCGTCCACGTGTTGCGCCAATAATTTGTGGAAAATTATCCATATTCAGAAATGCTGTGAGGCCGGAGATCCGGCCTCACAGGCTTTCTTTGCTATTTACCTGATCATTTCGATCAGCTGCTGCTCTGAAAGGATCGGCACCCCAAGCTTTTCCGCCTTTTCGGCTTTCGATCCGGGATTGTCACCGACGACTACATAGTCGGTTTTCTTTGATACACTGTCAGCACTCTTCCCGCCGTATTCTTTGATCAGTGCTTTGATCCCCTCGCGGGAATAATGCTGCAGCGTTCCGGTGACGACGATGTTCAATCCGAAGAGCGGCAGATCTTCTTTGTCTTCCTTCGGCTGAATTTCGATCCTCGGATCAAGCCCGAACCGTTTCAGCCGTTCAACGATGAGCTTGTTGGTATCCTGGTCGAACCAGTCAACGATCGCCTGTGCAATGTTCGGCCCGATGCCTTCAATGGATTCCAGAGTTTCTTTCGCTGCGTCAGCAATGCCGTCAAGAGAACCGAAATTACCTGCCAGCAGCTCTGCCATTGCTTCACCGACGCCTCGGATTCCCAGGGCATTGACAAGACGGTTCAGCGGCTGCTGTTTGGACGCTTCAATGGCAGCCAGCAGGTTTTCCGCTTTCTTTTCCGCAAAACCATCCAGGCCCAGCAGCGCTTCCTTCGAGAGAATATAAAGGTCGGACACATCATTGACCAGATCAGCGTTGACGATCTGCTCAACAACCTTGATGCCGAGTCCTGTGATGTCCATGGCTTCCCGGGAGGCGTAATGCTCTACGTTGCGGATGAGTTGGGCCGGGCAGGATGCGTTCACACAGTAGACTGCAACCTCTCCTTCAAGCCGTTCGGTCTTGTGTCCGCAGACAGGACAGAATTCAGGTATTGTGAAAGCTGTTTCATCACCTTTTCTCGCTTCCGGGATGGGACCGATGACGTAAGGGATCACATCTCCTGCCCTTTTGATCAGCACCCGGTCGCCGATGCGGATATCGCGGTCCCGGATGAAGTCGAAATTATGCAGCGTGGCCTTGCTGACGGTCACACCCCCGCAGACGACAGGTTCAAACATGGCAAAAGGCGTGAGAACGCCGGTCCGTCCCACGTTGACGCCGATGTTTTCGAGGACGGTCGTCACTTCCCGTGCCGGGAATTTGAGCGCGATCTGTCCGCGGGGGTCCTTGCCGACAAAGCCCAGTCCTTCCGCCAGCGGCAGATCGTTGATCTTGATCACGACGCCGTCGATATCGAAATCAATGCTCTCCCGCACTTCCGTCCAGCAATCGAGACCCGCCAGCATAGCTTCAAAATTATCATAAAAGCGGCTTTCACTACTGACCGGAAAGCCCAGTTCCCGCAGGTAGTCAAGCCGTTCCCATTGCGTTTTCGGGATGGTGCCGCCTTCCGAATAGAGAATCTGGTAGGTGTAAATAGACAGCGGGCGTTTTGCGGTCACATCCGAATTCTGCTGCCTCAGACTGCCGGCGGCTGTGTTTCTGGGGTTCAGCCAGGTCTTTTCCCCTTTTGCGATCAGTTCTTCATTGAGCTTTTCAAAATCGGAGTTGAACATGAAGACTTCGCCCCGAACCACCAGCACATCCGGAATGCTGAGGTTTGTCGGTTTGACCGGGATGGAGAGCGGGATCGAGCGGATCGTACGTACATTGGCGGTCACGTCCTCGCCGATCACCCCGTCACCGCGAGTGACGCCCTGAACCAGAAGTCCCTTTTCATAACGCAGCACGACGGTCAGGCCGTCGATCTTGGGCTCAAGTACAAAAGAGGTGTTTTCCAGCCGCGAATCCGTCTTTACCTGACGCTCAAACCAGGCCCGGACGTCGTCTTTGTTGAAAGCGTTGGCCAGGCTCAGGACCGGCGCCGGATGCGGTACTTTGGCAAATTTCTCGGAGGAGACAGAACCGGCACGCATGGTCGGCGAATCTGCCGTGACCCATTCCGGATGAACACCCTCCATTTCCCGCAGCTCGATCAGCAGATGGTCAAATTCTGCGTCACTGATGAGCGGTGCGTCATTCACATGATATTGATAATTATGAAAATTGATCTCTCTTTTCAGTTTCTCGTAGTTTTCGCGGGTGATTTCCATGGAATTTTCTCCTTCATGGCATTTATTGGCATTCTTTCACATTTTATTATATAATTATAAATGATTGGTAAAAATTAGTGCTAAATCAGCTGCCATTCCTGTCAGGCAGATAACAGGCATTCAATTTGAGGGAAAGGACGAGAAATTATGGCACAGAAAGTAGTCGGTTACCGTGAAATGATCTGGACATGCCCCAATTGCGGAGCGAAAAATCCGGGGTCTGTCAGAGTTTGCAAGAGCTGCGGTGCGGCAATGGCAGAAGATGTCAAGTTTGAACAGCAGACCAATGCCGGGATGATCAAGGATGAGAAGATCATCGAAAAGGCGTCAAAGGGCCCGGATATCTATTGCGCCTACTGCGGCAATCGCAATCCGGCCGGTTCCAAAACCTGCAGCCGCTGCGGTGCGGACCTTTCCGAAGGCAAAGAACGGGAGCATGGTTCGCAGCACAGTGCCCATCTGGATGAGCATGCAGGCGAAAAAGAAGCCGTTGTGATCTGTCAGGCCTGCGGCAGTGGGAATCCGGCTTCCGCACTGAAGTGCAAAACCTGCGGTGCCCCGCTGAATGTTTCAACACAAAAAGAGGAAATTCCTGCCCAGCCGGATGTGAATACAGCAAAGAAAGGCGGTCTCGGTCGCGGATGCCTGATGATCATCCTTTTCATCGTGCTTTTCGGTGTTTTTGGTTCGTTCCTTCTCAATGGCTGCGGTTCCGGCGGCGGAGATACAAATGTTTTCAATATTACGCAGAACACGCCTGTCCCGAATACCGTTATGAATGCAGTGGTCTCCTCTCAGAAATGGCAGACATCTGTTCAGGTCATTGGGCCCGTCCAGTCAAAACAATCCGCGTGGAAAGAAGATGTCCCGAAGGAAGCAGAAAATATCAGCTGCAAAAACCGGAAACGTTATACTTCTGATGAAGAAAAACCAAATTCCGTTGAAGTCTGCGGTACGCCTTATGCGATCGACCTGGGGAACGGTTATGAACAGTTTGTTCAGGATTGCGTATATGACGTTTATGACTCCTATTGTGAGTATACGGTCTATAAAGCCGGGGTGATCGAAACGGCACGTGCCAGCGGCAGCGGTCCGAATCCGGAAGCGCCTTTTGTGGATTCTAAGTATTCCACCGGGAACCAGTCCGTATCCTACAGCGTTGAAATAAAGGATGAAAACGGGAAAGTCTATACGCTGACCCCTTCCAATCTTACCGAATATCGGCAGTATGCAGTGGGTACGGAATATCTGATTGAGGTGAACAACCGCGGACGAATTGTAAACATGGAGAGAAAATAAATGAAAATCGTAGGCATTATCTTATCGGTAATTTGTTATATCTTTGGCGTATTGTTTATTTGGGGAGCCTTCGGAACTCCCTTTGACAGCGGTTCCCTGATCATCGGCATCATCATGCTGGGGATCGGCTCAGTGATCATGATCATTGTCACCCGCAAAAGCAAGGCCGAAAAAGCGGCAAAAAATGTGACCTATAACATTGACCTGGGCGGACAGACAAAGGCGAACAAGCTGGTGTGTGAAAAATGCGGCGCTCCGCTGGGAAAAAATGATATCACTTTGGTGGCCGGCGTCCCGACCGTGACCTGTCCTTACTGCGGGGTGACTTATCAGATCACCGAAGAACCGAAATGGTAAATAACAGGTAACAGGTAAAAAGTAAAAGGTAAAAGGTAAAAGGAACAAGGAACAGGTAAAAGGTAAAAGGTTGCAGGTTTCGGGTAACAGGTAGAAGGTAACAAATGACTGACATTATGAGATGACAGACTATGATGCCGATGCCTCCGAAGACAGGAGTATTATGAAGAGAAATATTTTGCGGATCTTTCCGCTTCTTTTGGTAATTATATGTTTGACTTTCGGGGCTGTGGGTGCGGATTATTCTTTCCGTGTGCCGCGTGCGGAAACTGTCGTCGAAGTCAACTCTGACGGAACGCTGAATGTATTCGTTGAATATGAATTCGAAAATCTCGGACAGAAGCTGGATTATATCGACATCGGTTTGCCGAACAATAATTACAAGCTCAGCGAGATCGCAGTCCGTCTCAACGGGGAGCTGAACAACAATATAAAAGTGACCAAAGCCGATTATGACCAGACCGGATTGAAATACGGAATTTCGCTCGAAATGGGCAGCGAATCGATTCCATCCGGCGGATCCGCTGTTGTCAATGTGCTGATCCCGAATCTGCGGAAAAATCTCAATGAAGCCACATCCGAAACCGTCGATGATCAGACTGTGGATTTCGTGGGTTTCCAGTTTTCGCCGAATTATTTCAGTTCCAAATTTGTTGAAGGTTCGACGGCCTATTCTTTCATTGAAGTTTTCCCTTTGGGCGCCGGTGACGGAGATGTATATTATTACACACCGGTAAAATGGTCCGGTCCGGATGAACCGGATGCCTGGATCGATGAGGACGGACGGGTGGTCTATGAGTGGTATGATGAAAATGCCAACATTCACACTGCCTATACCTTTGGCGGAAAATTCCCGAAAAGTGTGATGACCGATGCTGCCAACATCGTTGTTTCGAAAAGCAGCGGCACTTCATCTTCGTCTTCTGGCGGTTTCGACTGGGCGGACCTTTTTGGTACATTGACAATGGCTCTCACCTGTATCCTCGGTCCTGTGCTGTTCATTTTTTTCACTGTTCGTTCCATTGTCAAAAGTTTTAAACAGGACAAAGTGCGGACGGGAAAATATTTTCCTCCGCAGATCAAGACCGATGGCGAAGGGATCAAACGTGGGCTGACTGCTGTTGAGGCGGCAATTGTGCTGGAAACGGACCTGGAACGCGTTATCAGCATGATCCTTTACGGTCTGGCGAAAAAGGAAGTTGTCAAGGTCAATTCCATGGATCCGCTGGATGTGGAAATCGTTGACCCACTGCCCGAGAACCTGCATGATTACGAAAAAGATTTCATTGCCGCCCTGCAGGAAACCAATGAAGGAAAGCGCAAATCAAAGATGCGTGATTCCATGCACCGGCTGATTCTGGCTACATCCAAAAAGGTTGAAGGTTTCAATCTGCAGGAGACCCGGGATTATTACAAGAGCATTTGCGACAAAGCCTGGGCTCAGGTGGAAGCGGCCGATACGCCGGAATTGAAAAGCCAGCTGCTGGGCGATAACTTTGGCTGGGCGATGCTGCAGGATGAACCGGAAAAACGCGTGGAAAGCACCTTCTCCGGTGCTGATTTCTATCCGCCGTACTGGTGGTGGCGGGTTGACCCCGGTTACCGCCGGCCGGTCTATCATTCTTATCCATCCGGCAGTTCTGTTTCCTCCGGATCCTCGGATGAAAAGCGTTCGTCTTCTCCTTCAACTTCATCTTCCAAACCTTCCGCGATGCCGGTGCTTCCGGGTGCGATGTTTGCCAGATCCATTACCCGCTCTGCCCAAAATCTCGGTAAATCCCTGACCGGGAACATGAACGCATTCAAATCTTCCATCAAGGGGAAGACCAATCCGGAGCCGGTATATTCTTCTTCCAGTTCACACCGCCATGGCGGTGGCGGCAGCTCTCACAGCAGCTGTGCCTGTGCCTGCGCCTGTGACAGCTGTGCCTGTGCCTGTGCAGGGGGCGGACGCTGATGCGTTTGCGTAATTTTTTCAGAACTGCGGATCCGTTTCAGCCGGGTATCTATAAGCATCAGGTCGAATTTCCCGATGGCGGATACCGGCGTATTCATCTGCGGGTCGAAAAGGACCTGAATGCCATCCTCTGGCTCAATGGCAATGAATCGTTTTATTTGAACGAAAGTGCGGCTTTGTTCACCTGGCTGTTGATGAACCGGAAAAACGATAATGAAGCCAAACGCATTCTCCGTATGCACTTCCGGAAGGATGAAGCTTATCCGGACTATTTGAAATTTAAACCGCTGATGCAGGATGTGCTGGATGGAAAGGCCGGTGCCTGGGAGCTTTGTGACAGCGGGATCGACCTGATCACGCCTTTCTCGAAGATTCCCGATGCCCCTTATCGGATGGACCTCGCTTTAACCTATGGCTGCAACAATCACTGTGCCCACTGTTATAACGAACCCGGACGCGGAAAAACACAGCTTGACTTTGAACAGTGGAAACGGGTTCTCGACAGGCTGGATCAAATCTCTATCCCGCATGTGGTGTTTACCGGCGGAGAGCCGACGCTGATTCCCTTTCTCCCCGAGCTTGCAGCTTATGCTGATATGTTGGGAATTGTCAGCGGATTGAACACGAACGGAAGGCTGCTGCGCAATGAGGCGCTGACGGCAAAACTGGCTGAGTCTTCCCTGGACCATGTTCAGGTGACACTGGAATCGATCGATCCGGAGATCCATGATGCCATGGTAGGTGCCAAAGGCGCCTGGGAAGAAACGGTTGCCGGCATTCATATGGCGGTAAAGCACAACATTCATATCAACACCAACACTACGCTGCTGACGCATAATGCATCGGTGGAAGCTGTCAATGCGCTTTCTGATTTTCTGGCCGAGCTGGGTGTGAAGACCTTCGGCCTGAATGCGCTGATCTGTTCCGGAAAGGGAAAAGATGTGGATACTGCCATCGGGCCGGAACAGCTTCCTGCGCTGTTGAAAGCCGCTAAAAATGCCGCAGACCGCAATGGTCAGCATTTGCTGTGGTATACACCGACGCAGTACTGCGTCTTTGACCCTGTGAAAGCGGAAGTTGGATTCAAATCCTGTTCTGCTGCCAAATACAGCATGTGTATTGAACCGGACGGGAATGTGCTGCCCTGTCAGTCCTGGTATGAGCCGGTTGGTAACATCCTGACGGATGACTGGGAAAAGATCTGGAACCATCCGCTGTGTTTGCACCTGCGCAATAAAGAATATATGCCGGCAGTGTGCAAAAATTGTGAAAGCTATGAGATTTGTACCTGCGGCTGTCCTCTGGAAGCAGGAAAGAACAGTCCGAAGGTTCAGCCGCGTTATGGGATCCCGGATTGTTTTTGAATGGATGCGGCCGCTGAAAAAAAACATCTCCGTTACTTGATCCAGTCAAAATGGAGCGGGGAATTCCGGAAATATCTATATCGGAAGCTTCCGAAAGACAGATCTGTTTCAATTTTGGAAGTCGGATGCGGTACCGGTGCTCTGCTGCAGTGTATCGAAAGTGAGTTTACAGGTAAAATTGGATTATTGGCCGGGGTGGATATTGATCTGAATGTTCTGCATTATGCGAAGAACATCACAAGCGGGAAATTGTTCCGGGCTGATGTCATGATGCTTCCGTTCACTGATCAGGTCTTTGATTTTGTTTTCTGTCATTATTTGCTGCTCTGGACAAACTCACCGGAAAGTGTTATAAAAGAGATGAAACGGGTGACGAAATCCGGCGGTCTGTGTGCGGCAATGGCTGAACCGGATTATGACGAAATGACAGCCGAGCCGGAGTCATTGAGAAAACTGGCACAGCTGCAGGCTAAAAAATTGAATGAACAGGGAGCTGATTTGAATATCGGTCATTGCCTTAGAGAAATCTTTCTGAATGCAGGATTTTGCAATTGTCAATTTGGATGTTATCAAAAGCAAACTATGGAGCGGAAATTTCTTGTTCAGGAGATCGCCCAAATGACGGCAGATAGTGGTGCTTCCTCCATTGTATTGGACGAAAATACAAATTATGCGTATCATGTTCCGACATATTATGCATATGCAGTGAAATAAAACAGAGGAAATGAATGAAATATCAGTTTAATGAAATACCAAACAGACGCGGTACGGAATGTGTAAAATGGGATATTTTTCCGGAAGGTGACCTGGCTTTGTGGGTCGCTGATATGGATTTTGCGGTGTGTCCGAAAATCATCAGTGCCATGCAAAAGAGGATGGAACACCCGGTTTTCGGTTATGCACTGGAAGGCGCTGAATTTAAGCAAATATTCTGTAAAAGAATGCTCGAGCGATATCATTGGAAGATCACGGCAGAAGACGTAATGCTGGTTCCGGGAATCGTTTCCGGCTTTAATTTTGCGATCAGAGCCTTTTGCGGTGCGGCAGATTCTGTGATTTATCAGACACCGGCTTATCCTCCCTTTATCGAAGGTCCCGGCAATTTCAGTCTGGAAGGGATCAATAACGATCTCTATTACTGTGAAGAGGAACAGATTTGGAAAATTGATTTTGATAAATTTGAAGATCAGATCAAAGAAAATACTTCACTGTTCATCCTTTGCAATCCGCATAACCCGGTAGGACGGACTTTCTCGCCGGAAGAATTGAACAGATTGGGTGAAATCTGCCTGAAGCACGGTCTAAAGATTTGCTCCGATGAGATCCATTGCGAAATATTGTATAAAGGGTCAAAACATACCCCAATTGCTTCTTTGAATGAACGCTTTGCGGCTGACACGGTCACATTTATGGCGCCGAGTAAGACTTTCAACATTCCGGGACTGGCTTGTTCTGTCGCGATCATTCAGGATCCGGAAATGCGGGAACAATTCAAAAAGGCTTACAGAGGTCTTGGCAGTCATGTGAGTATTCTTTCCCAGGAAGCCGGACTGGCTGCATATCGCGACTGTGATGACTGGCTTGAGGATCTGCTGGATTATCTGGAGGATAATCGTAACTATGTGCAAAATTATCTGCATGAGAATATCCCGCAGATCACTCTGAACAAAAACGAGGCGACTTTCCTGATGTGGCTGGATTGTTCGGCCCTGCCTATCGAAGGAAGTCCGGCGAAGTTCTTTGCGGAAAAGGCTCATGTACAGCTCAATGACGGAGCTGCATTCGGAAAAGGTTACGAGAAATTTGTCCGCCTGAATATCGGAACGAACCGCGCGACTCTCTCCGAAGCGCTTGAACGAATGAAGAAGGCTTTATCCTGAAGAAGAAGTATTTCTGGATCCCAGCAGTGGTGATCGTGCTGATTTGCGGGTTTATCGCTGCCGGCAGATATCTCGTATATTCCGACTCTCCGTATAAGGTAGATGTGATTGCCGTGCTGAGCGGTAATGATGAGAGCAGGATCCGGGAGGCAGCTGAGCTTTACCATCAGGGAATTGCGTATAATATTATTCTGTCAAAAACAAGTCAGACATACAGCGAATATGAGCTGCCTTATACCATGCTGCAGGAGGAAATGCTGCAGCAGCTGAATATTCCCGGCGGGGCGGTTTATATCGCTGAGATCACTGCAAAAAACACCGGGCAGGAGGCTTCCGGGATCAAGAAACGGATGTATGACCTGGGCTATTATAGTGTGATGGTGGTGACGGATGCCTGGCATACGCGGCGCGTGAAAATGATTTTTGAGGATTCTTTCCGGAATACACCGTTCAAAATCTATGTGCATCCGGTTCCGGATTCAGGTTATAACAAATATTTCTGGTGGCTGACTCCGGATGGGTGGAGCAAAACTGTCAGTGAATATGTCCGCATCCTTGGGTATATCATTAAACGGGATACGAACATTCCCGACTATCCGAATTTTTGATATGAAAGAACTGATCATTCATCCCTTTGATCCGATATTTGATGCAGGATCGGAAATCCTGATCCTGGGTACGATCCCTTCGCCGAAATCCCGTGAGCAGAACTTCTATTACGGTCATCCGCAAAACCGGTTCTGGCGTATCATGGCTGATATTTTCGAGGAGCAGCCGCTGCAAACGATCGGGAAAAAATGTGATTTCCTGCACCGGCATCACATTGCCCTATGGGATGTGTTTGCTGCCTGTGAGATCCGGGGCGCGGATGATGCTTCGATCCGCAATGCGGTTCCGAACGATCTTGACCGCATTTTCAGTGTTAGTCCGATTCAGACAGTTTTTACCAATGGTACGAAAGCCGCTGCTGCCTACCGGAAGCATTTTCTGGCGAAATACAGCGTTCCCTGGCTTGCTCTGCCCTCAACCAGCCCCGCCAACTGCCGCAATTGGACTTATGAAACCCTCCGCGAGGAGTGGAAGAAAATCACCGGTGTTGAAAGTTCAGTCTTCATTAGTTGATATCTGGTTTTCTTCATTCTTCATTCTTCATTCTTCATTCTTCATTTCTTATTTTTCGGCTTTCCCGATCAAATCATAATCGCCCACAGTTCCTGTGATTTTGACCGGAACGATTTCGCCGAGCGGTGCTTCCCCGCTGACGAACACCAGACCATCGATTTCCGGTGCGTCGCGGTAGCTCCGGCCGATCAGCATCCCGTCCTCCTGAACGCCTTCGATGAGCACATCCAGCGTTTTCCCTACGAAGCGCAGATTGATGTCATGGGATATTTCCTGCTGCAGCAGATAGAGGTGCTCCTGCCGTTCCAGTTTGACCTCTTCCGGTACGTCATCGGCATATTTGGCACTGGGCGTATCCTTTTCCGAATAATAAGGAAAAACACCGACGCGATCAAATTCCATGACTTCGATGAATTGATAAAGCGCCGTGAATTCTTCTTCCGTTTCGCCCGGAAAACCGGTGATGAAGGTGGAACGGATGGCGATGTGGGGCATGCGCTTCCGCATATGCTCCAATGTTTTGCGGACAGAATCCATGTCGCTGGGACGCAGCATGCGCTTCAGTGTGTCCGGATGGGCATGCTGCAGGGGAATATCCAGATAAGGCAGAATGTGATTGTCTTCTGCCATCAAATCGATCAGATGATCAGAGACAAATCCCGGAAATGCGTACAGGATTCGAATCCAGGGAATGTTGGGAGCTGCCTTTTCTACCTGTTCCAGCAGTTTCGGCAGTGCATCTTTTTCTCCGCGGTCGATGCCATAAGCAGTTGTATCCTGTGCGATGAGGATCAATTCCCGGATTCCCTGTGCGTCCAGTTCAGCCGCATCCCGAAGGATCTCTTCAACGGGACGGCTGTGCCACTCGCCTTTGATATTGGGAATGCCGCAAAATGCACAGCGCCGGCTGCAGCCATCCGCAATTTTCAGATAAGCACTGTTTCCCTGCAGAGCATACTGGCTCAGCCGGTCCATATCAAACTGCGGGGTGATGGATCGGAGTGATGTCTCGGATTTCAGATTGTACAGCACCTGTGTGATCTGGTTGATCTTTCGTGTACCAAGAAATGCGTCGATTTTTTTGCAGTGAGCCTTGAGCTCATCAGAGAATTTTTCCGCCATGCAGCCGGCTGCCACCAGGATCTGTTTTTTTGACTTTTTCTTGGAAAGCTCATTGATGGTTTCAATGGCTTCTTCTCGTGCCGGACGGATGAACCCACAGGTGTTTACAATGATCACTTCTGCTTTTGCCGGATCATCTTCGAATTGATATCCCTGTTTTGTGAGCAGGTTCCCCATCGTGGTCGAATCAACAGTGTTTTTTGCACAGCCTAAGGAAACGAGATGAAAGGTATTGGGTTTCATGGGAATCTCCTGATTTTATGGGATATATGGGGTAGATGTGTTGGTTGGCAGCGGTGTTTCCGGCTGCGGTGTATAGGTCGGTTCATAGGTGTTGGTCGGGGTCGGGCTGAACTGTGGTGTGGGTGTGGCTGCCATGAAGGGTGAAAAGTCGATGGTCATTACCTCGCCGAGCTTTCCCGGACGCCCGAGATTTTGCTGATTATAAACAACACTGATCGCATCCGCATTGCTGACCGTAAGTTCGATCAGGTTTTCAGCATCGAAAGGATAGGTGTTGTTGGGTAACGTGCGGCCGGAAAACACTTCCTTTCCGTCTGAGATCACGGTCATCAGTGCCCGCTGGTTGGCTGTTACGAAAAGCTGTACCGGCTGAGAGGATGTGACCAATGCGGTTTCATCTTCCTCCTCTGTGTCTTCCGGTGTGACGATGGCAGCATATGGATTTGTGATGATATCATCCAAAACGTCGGGAGTCATCGAAACTGTTGGCAGAAATTCCGGCGTTCGGGTGGTGTCCATATATTGTTCCAAAAGGCTGAGGCCCAGATCAGGTGTGGACTCAGCCACGGACCGGCGATATGCTGTGATGGTGATAGCGCTGTAAATGATAATGCCTGCAATACCGACGATCACGAAAATGCCGATAAAAAGATCAGGAGTAAAGAATTTCTTCAGCCTGCCTGCCCTTTTTGCCGGTTTGTGCTTTTGCTCCTCTCCCCGGCGATTCTTTTTTTGTGAAAGAAGCTGGAGGGCCGTTGCGAATTTCAACATCAGGTCATCCACATCCAGGTCCAGAAATGATGCGTAATTGTTCAGCATTCCCCTTGCCTGGATCAGGGATGGCAGTTGCTCAAAGTTTCCGCTTTCCATCGAGCTCAGATAGATGGAACGGATCAGCGTCTGTGACTCACAGTCTTCCAGAGAAAGAGCCAGCATCGTTCTGCGGTTGTTCAACTGTCTGCCGATATCATTGAAAAGCTCCTGTGCAGATTCTTCGAGGTCCGGCTTTACCGGTGTCTCCTGAGGTTTTTTCCGAAAGAGCGAAAAATGTCCGGAATTTTCCCCGGGTTCCTTCTTTTTCTTTTCTTTCTTTTGTTTTTTCGCCGATTTTTTGTTATTTTGCGCAGCGCTGTCCTCCACAGAAATATTTTCAGCCTGTGCTGCCAGGTTATCCGGCTGCTGTCGATATTCAGTTACAGCCGGCGACTGGTAGGCTGCTGTTGGCTGCTGCTGTACTGCGGGAATTGCTCCGCTGACCGGCTTGGGATAGCTGTTCTCCTCCTGGTTCCGAAAACCGCTGAAATTCATGGGTGCTGTCGTTGGCGGCATTGGGTTTGAAGAAGCGTCACCCGGCAGCGGAGCAGCGGCAGTTCCGGATGCTATCCCATCTTCCCGGGGTTTCCCGGCGGACAGTGCGGTACTTCCCGGATTGTCCCATTCCTGAATGATATCCGCAGTGCTGAGACCGAGATATTCGGCGTAGATACGCAGAAATCCCCTGGCCTGTACCGCAGAGGGAATAATTTCCGCCCTGCCGCTTTCCAGTGCCTGCAGGTAAGGAATGCGGATATGCAGCGAATCAGAGGCATCTTTGATCGAGACCCCCATCTGTTCTCTGGTTTCACGCAGGATATTGCCGGCTTCTAAAGACATGTTAATTATTATACGGGATAAAATGAAAAACAGAAATAAAAAAGGCCTTCCTGTGAGAAGACCTTCTGTTTGCCTAAAAGATTGGTATGGATGATTCTTATGCTTCAGTGTTTTCAGCAGCCGCTTCAACGACTTCTTCAACAGCTTCTTCTTCATTTCCGCCGACGTTCGGGGTTTCACCTTCGCGGTGTACCAGAACATTGATGACGGGGACGATATCGATGGTCAGACGAACGTGCGCCTTGTGTTCACCAAGTGTGCGGATCGGCTGGATGTCGATCATACGTTTGTCAATTTCAATACCGGCCTTTTCGCTGATTTTTTCTGCAACCATCTGAGAAGTGATGGAACCGTAGAGTTTGCCCGTTTCTCCGGCTTTGCTTGCAAAAGTGATCCATGTGCCGTTGATTCTTTCGGAAACAACGCTCATCTCGCTGCTCAGCTGCTTGCGAAGTACTTCAGCCTTCGTACGAATGGATTCAGCCTGCTTCAGTGCACCCGGGGTAGCCAGAACAGCATATCCCTGCGGGATCAAATAGTTGCGTCCGTAGCCATCAGCAACTTTTTTGACGTC
>CAYWGX010000037.1:0-18211 GCA_964457635.1 uncultured Leptolinea sp. | reverse complement strand
CGTTGGCTTTGGCAACGATCATCTTCGGGATGTAGTTCTGGGCCTTGAGTGTCTGGACGAACAGGGTCGCATCGCCGATGTAGGAGTCGCAGAGGATGGCATCCGGGTCAGCCTGTTTGAGGGCAAGAACCTGGGCGCTCAGGTCAGTGGCGTTGGATGAGTAGTCAACGATGCCGACAACTTCAAAGCCATAGTCTTCAGCGAACAGTTCAACGCAGCGGATCAGTTCCTGACCGATGGCAGCGCGGTCTGTGAAGATAGCGATCTTCTTGATTTCTTCGCCGGTCTGGGCTTCGGAATCCTTCAAATATTTGAGCATATCTTCGACATAGACGGAGTTGAGCGGGCAGAGACGGAAGAAGAAGTCCATATCTTCATGGTCTGCGTCGGTCAGACGGTCCAGGGTGGAGATTGCCGTGATCATCGGCACACCATACTGGGTGCAGACCTGGGCAACAACTTCGGTGACGGTGGACATGTGGCAGCCCATCATGACATCGACGTGTTCCTGGGTGATGAGACGTTCGGCTTCGGAACGACCCTGGGCAGGATGTCCATGGCACGTTCCCTGGCTTCCTTTTCATTTTTCGCGGCAGCATGTCCGAAATAACAGGAGGCGACCACGTTTTCCAGCACGCTCAGGTTCTTGAGCGGCTTCATGATCTGGAAGGTACGGGCGATCTTCATGTTGGTATATTCATAAGCCTTTTTGTTGGTGATATCCTGTCCCTTGTAGAAAATCTTGCCTTCCGTCGGCGGATAGTAGCCGCAGATCATGTTGAAGGTCGTGGATTTTCCCGCACCGTTGGGGCCTATCATGCCGGTGATGCCGCCTTCGCGGATAGTGAAGGAAACATCTTTCACGGCCGTCAGACACTTAAAGCGCTTGGTGATATGCTGTACTTCAATAATCGGTGTCTGTGCCATGGCTATGCCTCCTTCCCGCTGCGCCGCTGCAGTTCCGCTTCTTCAAAAGCTTCTACCGGAGGTTTCCGAAGGATCTTTGTATCAATGAATTCCTTGAACTTGCTGTTCATATACCAGCCCAGGATACCGGTTGGGCGGAAGCGAATGACAGCCAGGAGCGCAACCGCATAAAGCAGCATGTTGATGCCCGGCAGGATGGCGCTGTATTTCGCACGCAGGAACTCAGAAAGCGGGATCATGATCAAACCGCCGACGATCGGTCCTTCCACAAAGGCCGCACCGCCCACCACAGCCGGCAAAACAGATTCGGTGGATTTGGCCTGCACCATCAATTCCGGGTCAATATAGCGGGTGTAGCTGGCATAAAAGAAACCGACCAGCGCTGCCACCATAGCAGAAACAACAACGGCCATAACCTTATATTTGATAGGATTGATACCGATGGCAGCAGCCGCATCTTCATCCTCGCGGATGGTCCGCAGGGCATAGCCCATGCGGGAGCGCTCGATCTTTTTCATGAAGAGGTACACCAGGATGAGCATCACCAACCCGATGTAATAGTAGGGTACCTTGCTGACAAAGCGGAAATCCAGGAAAGAATCGCCCCGTTTGAAGGGAAGCCCGATGCCGCTTGCCCGTCCGAAGAAGGCAGAGTTGATGATGAACTGGCGCAGGGCCTCGCCAAAGGCAATGGAGACCAGGGTGAAATAAGGGCCCCGCAGGATAAAGCAGGGGAAGAAAATCACCCCGGCCACCAGACCTACCGGGATGAACAGATCCGCTCCATCCCTGCCGACAATGAGCAGACGCGCTTAATTTGCGGTGTTCCGGTCATTGAAAGCAATATGACCGAGATCAAATTTGCAGAAGCATTTATCGCAAATTATTACGGGTTAGGCGGGGTTGAAGACAGCGGAGTCTGCCCGCCATTCCAGCCTGTCTCAGAAGATCCGGCTGCATGGAGATAGATGACTGTAAAGCCCGAGCGGGGTAAGAACTGTGCCCGTACGATCCAAAATTCAGAACAGATGAGCACAAATCCTTTTCCTGTACAGAAAAGGCGCTAAAATAAAGAGGAAAATCTGTGATTTTTTACGAAAGCGAAGTTACCGGATATGATGAAGAATCAAAATAAACCGAAATTCAGCATTGAGCAGCAGCTCGCCATCATGTACGAAAATCTCAATGAGATGGACGAACGAATCCGTGATATTGAATCATCCGACCCGTGCCTGCATATGCGGATCCCGCAATATATCGACTGCGAGACGGATGCTGATGACCCGCAGAAGAAGGCAGTCATCGACTTTGCCGACAGCGGTGACGTGCTCTTTATCGTCAATTTCGTCAAAGGGAACAACATTCCCGATGACAAAAATACGGTCCTTGAACTGCTTTACGAGGACGAAGAGGATCCAAGCGGCGGAACGATGAAAACCTTCGCCTTCGGTGAAGTCTCATTTCTGCCGAAGCAGCTTTATCCGGGCGCCCATGTGATGATCCAGAGCTGGATCGATGACGAAGCTGATCCGGATGACATTCCTGACGACGGCTATGAATTCCGTGAACTGGAGTGTGTCGCCGTTACCTCTCCCGGCATTCCACCCATACCTGACACGTCTGCGATCGAGCAAAAACTGGATGAACTGCTGCAGCGGGTGGAAGCACTCGAAAAGGCGCTGAAACTGCCGCCCTGTGAGGCGCAGCAGGAAAAGAACGGACTTTGATCGGGCAAAAGTGCCGCCGGCGTTCTGAGAGGAAGCAGGATCATGAAAGGCAAAACAGAGCGTGAATCAAATTTGGAGCTGCTGAGGATCTTTTCTCTGCTGATGATTATTCTCCATCACCTGATCTATCACTGCTTCTATCCGCAGCTGACGAATCAGGTCCATGCGGAGCATATCGCAAAGGATCTCTTCACCGATCCTATTTTCTCCAAAAGACTGCTGATCCCGGAATTCATCGCACCCTTCGGGAAAATCGCAGTCATCCTTTTCATGATGATCTCGGGTTACTTCCTGATAAGCAGAGAAGGAAGAATCAATTTACGTTCGATCTCGGTCAAACTCATCGGTCAGGTTCTTTTCGCGGCCTGTTTCCTGACGGTCCTGAGCTCTGCCCTCTATGCCTTCGGAAGTGAAACGCAAAAACAGCACCTGATCCCTGCGGATATCTCCTGGTTTAATTCCGAATGGTGGTTTGCGGGATATTATTTCCTGATCGTCACGGCAGGAGCGCTTTGGCTGAACAAGGCAGTGAACCGGCTCTCTGAAGAGGCATATCTGACACTGATCCTGGGCTTATTCGCCCTGCTGAGCTTTCAGTTCAGCGGCACCCTGTTCGATAACATTTCGCCGGGGCTGCGGGTGTTCCTGGCAGGGCTGCTGGGATACCTGTGGGGTGGATTCTGCAGGCGCTTTGACCCGCTGAAAAGGGTGCGGCTGTGGGCGCTGTTTGGGCTGATCGTGCTGCTGTTTGCGGTCATCGGGATCTCCTATTATAACGGGGTGATGTCCCACATCTCCAGCTATTACGATTCCGGAACCAACAGCCCTTACCGTCAGCCGGCCTACCTCAGCGCATACACCGAATACAGCATTATCCCGCTGAGTCTGAGCGTGCTCATCTTTGAACTGTTCTGGAGAATCAGGATCGGAAGCAATCGCATCATCAACTTTCTTGCCGCTGCCTCCTTCATGGTCTACCTGATCCATGACAACCCGCTGGTACGGGAATATTGGTGCTATGCCGATGACTGGGTCGGCCTGCTTTCGAATGACCCGCTCCTGTTTACGGCAAAACTTGCCGGCCGTGCTCTGCTGGTTTATCTGATGGGAGTTCTTGTTTATCTGCTCTACAAAGGGCTTTTGTTGGCACTTGCGAAAAGGAGCAAGGAGCACAAGGAGTAAGGAACAAGGAGTAAGGAGCAAGAGGGCCGGAGATCAGAGGTGCTGAGATCCCGAAAGACAAGTAAATAAAGAAACACTGGCTCCATGAACACTATGGACAGTTTCCGGAGTTCTGCGAAAATTGTAATAGTACCCGCTCAGGGACTGTCACCGGCGGCTCAGAATTGAGCCAAAGGGGACTGTCCCTTCTGAATAGATACAAAAACATAAAAACAGGAGAGAAACTTATGAATAAAAACATCCTTTCCGGCAAAAACGAAACTGCCAAACCGCTTGCTTCCCGCACGGAAAAGGCTTTATTGCAGATGATTCCGGTCGATCAGAAGACCATCAAGATTTTGGAAAAAATCCTGCAGCCTAAAAATCTCAAGCGCATCGGCATCGCAGCCGTGGGCGGGTCGGTGCTGATCTCCGTTGTCACATCCCTGGCACATGACCGAATGTACAAGTCCGCAGTCGCCCATGAGATGAAAAAACAGCTGGAACCGCTCAGAAAAAAGCTCAATGAACTGGAAGTTCAGAACGCGGTGCTCTATCAGCAGAATCAGGAACTGATGAAGGAGATAAGGAGCAAGGAGATAGGAGATGGGGACCGGGGATAAGGAGTAAGGAGTAAGGAGTAAGGCTTCAGAGGCCGAGAGCCGGGGGCCAGGGGACTGGGGATAAGAAATAAGAGATAAGAGATAAGGAGATAGGAGACAGGGAGCTTAGTTTGGTGCGAGGGGCTTGGTCATGTCATCATTCCAAACGTGCATCTGATCAGCTATGTCCCGTCCCACATTAAACCAGTGATAGGACCAACCGTTGGGTTCGTCATCCCAGGTTACGTCCACCATGCGCCACTGTCCGCCAATTTCTAACAAATTCCAGAGGTGAGTCACGGAATAATCCCGCGGTGTGTATAACTGCTGGTAGGTGTCGCCGTGTTGGTAACGAACGTTCAGCCCGGCCAGACTGCCGATCAGGTAAAAGGCATCCGCATAGCCATCGCAGTTCGCGCGTCCGTTCAGGATCGCACCGATAGCGTTGTCATCCTCGTCTGTGGCATCGTCATCCACATAAACCACATTGGCACAGAGCCAGTCATGGATCGCCCTTGCGGTCTGCACCGGATCCGGAGCCTGTGCAGCCTCCGCAATGCGGGCTGCCGACGCCCACACTTCCATCTCCCGGGGTGTCAGGCCATCCGAGCTGCCGCTCCGCACCGCACGCATCACTGCCGTGCCCGGATAAAGCCGGTTGATGTAAATATTGATCACGTGAGCCGCATCCGAAACCGAAATATCGTAATTGAAAATGCCCGTATGTGCTGTCAGATCATAGATCCGGCTGAGCTTTCTCCCTTCCACAGAAGCAGAGTGCAGATCGCCGACAAGCGCATCAAAGAGATCCGGTGTGCAGAACAAATGAATGCTGCCGTTCCCGGAGGCGACCTGTACCTCCGTATAATCCAGCGCTTCCCGCAGGCTCGTCAGCATCACCGCATCCGCGGTGATCTCCGCATCCGTAAAGATGATCCGGTCTCCCGCTGAGCTGTATGAAAATTTTCCGCTGCTCATCCCGGCTTCGACTTCCAGCGAATAAAGCAGCGCAAAGTCATCCCGGAAAAGCGCTTCAAACACAGCCGTATCCGGGAAGATCATCTCAAAATTCCGGATCCCTGCAGCGCCCATGCGGCGAATCGCATCCGGGACGTCACTGACCCGGCGGCAGATCTCCCGCGGGACTGTGGTGAACTCCACATCGGAATAGCGGATCACACAGCCGTCGGCATCTGTCGAGCTGCGGTGATTGCCCAGCTTGCTGGAGCCGAGCATGAAGGTGTTCTGCTCCGGATCGGAAAAGATGCGGGCAAAGAGCTCCGGCTCAAAAACAATATAGAAATCATCGATCCCCAGCCCCCAAAACTCCGAGACCGCAGCCGAAAACTGCAGAAAATCCTCTACATAGCGGAAAGGGACTTCGAAATATCTGATCTGAGAGATTTTGATGATCCCGGACTCCAGACTGTAAAGCGTGTAATAGGATTCAATGCCGTTTTGGAGCATGCAGAGCCGCAGGGTATTTCCCGTGAGCAAATGCTCCGCAAATGAAACATTCGTCAGCAAAATAAAGCCGTTCAGCGCCCCGGCCAAGGTACTGAGTGCCGCGCGGACATCGTCCATGTTCTCGCACTCCGCCCAGGGGAGCTCCTCATAGCGGAGACCGGAGATCTGGATGAAATGGCGGTAATCATTATAGGAAATCGAGACCTGTCCATGGTCGATCCCAGCCTTGACCAGGAGATGATAAAGCTCGAAGAAGTTGTCCTCCCACAGATAGCTGTACAGACTGTCTGAACAGGTAAACTCCACTTGTGAGGCGTTGTTTTTTTTCTGATCCGCAAACAGATCCAGAAGCTGCTGCGCTGTGGTATAAACCGGCCCCTGCGCATGGGCAGATCCCGCCACAAAGGACAGCAGAAGAAACAGGGCACAAGCCATCAGGAAACAAATCAGCCGGCTTTTCGGAAAACGCCGGTCTGATCCATTCAGGATACCGGGGACAGTTCCCGGTATTCCGTGAATCAGTGTACCCGATCCGTCTGCGCTTTGTCTGAAATGAAAAACATCCATAATCTTCCGAATTATAACACAGGGCAGACTTTCCCGGGAAACGTATATTCCTGTGAGCAGGAATTCTGAATATGGAAAGCTATTCACACATTATTAGCGCAACAGGGGGACGGTTCCGCAGTGCCGGCTTCGCGGCAGCAGCGAAACCGTCCCCGTGTGCTTCATACTCAGAATTGCTGTTCCGCGATGCCAACTTCGCAGCAGCAGTGAAACCGTCCCCGTGTGCTCAGGAAAGGTTATTCCTGCGCGTTCAAAAAAAGATTTTCCGATTTTCAGAATTGGTGCTAAAATAGGTTAAACAAAAATTTTACTCGGCTGAACATTTGCAAAGGACCGCAGAATATGTCCGAACTGACGCCATTCAAACAGCTGAGGGTCTTTGTATCCTCAACCTTTAACGATATGCACCCCGAACGGAATCTGATGATCGGGAAGGTCTTTCCCATGATCGCGGATTACTGCCACAAGCGGCAGCTTGAGTTCGTGGGGGTAGATTTGCGCTGGGGTGTCACGGAAGAGCAGTCACAGCGCGGGGAGACTGTTTCCATCTGCATGAATGAGATCGACCGCTGCCGGCCGCTCTTCATCGCCATGCTGGGCGAACGCTACGGCTGGGTCCCGGACGGGGCTGATATTTCCGTCACGGAGCAGGAGATCCGTTACGGTGCACTGGAAGTCCCGGAAAACACGGAAGCCTTTTTCTATCTGCGGGATAAAGAACTCACCCGGGAATTATGCGGACCTTTCGAGACCGATCCGCGGTTGGATGAGCTGAAATCGCGCATCCGCAGTTCGCGTTTTCCGGTGATGGACGGATACCGGGACCTGGATTCCTTCGGGCAGCATCTTTTTTCAGACCTCACCGGAGCCATCGACCGCATCATCGCACAAACTCCGCAGCTCTCCCCGGCGGCAGCGGAACGGGAAAACCAGCGTTTTCTGGTGAAGCTTCACGCGGAAAATGTGGTCGAACGTCTTTCCGTCACAGAACAGCTGAACAAAGCCGCAGCTCAGGGCGGCCTGACGCTCATCACCGGTCCTTCCGGCATGGGCAAGACAGCCCTGCTTTCCCGGTGGGCGGTTGAACAGCTGACCAATGAAGATTCCTATACTTTTGTCTACTATATCGGCTCCGATTCCGATAAAGGCTGGGAAGAATTAGGCCGGCAGCTGGTTGAAGAATTAAAGCTGGAGTTTGGACTTGATTACCCGGCCCCGGAAACCAAAGAAGATACACGCAGGGCGATCCATATCGTCCTGAATATGGCAGCAAAGAAGCAACCGCTTCTGCTTCTGATCGACCGGATCGATGTCCTGCCGCTTGATGACAGCTACGGACTTTCCTGGCTACCGGAAAACCTGCCCGGGAATGTGAGCGTGATCACCACGGTCAGCAAGGGAAGCGTGCTGGACCGGCTGCGGCTGAGGGAACACAAGGAAATTATCATCGGCGCACTTACTCCGGAAGAAGTCGAAGATGCAGCGGTACGGTATCTGGCTATGTTCTCCAAGACTTTGAGCCGGGAACAGCTGGAGCTGCTGCGGGAGTCGGACAGCGCACGAAGTCCGGTCTTTCTCATCACCCTGCTCAATGAGATCCGCCACATCGGACGATTTGAACTGCTGACCGGGCAGATGCAGGAATATCTCGCCTGTCCGGATACCCTCAGTCTGTTTGAGAAAGTCCTCAGTCGGATCGATGAAGACTATGATGAGCAGCGGAATGCCCTGCCGGAACGGATGATGAGCCTGATCGATGCCTCCCGGGACGGACTGAGCGAGGGCGAATTGATCCCGCTGCTGGGAAACGTCCCACAGGCGGTATTTGCTCCGCTCCGCTTCGCACTGGAACCCTACACGACGCTCAGCAGCGGGGCAATCAGCATCAGCAGCCCGGAATTCCGTGCATCCGCCCGAGCGCATTATCAGCTGGATGAAGCGAAACGAACAGCTGCCCAAAAGCAGTTGATCGACTGGTTCAGCGCTCATCCGGAAACACCGCGCAGGCTCAGTGTTTTGCCCTGGCTGCTGCGTCAACAGAAAGACTATCCCGCCCTCTGTGCACTGCTTTCTGACCCGGAAACATTATCCGGCCTTTGGCAGCGGAACAAGTACGAAGCCAAAAGCTGCTGGACAGAAAGCGTACAAAACGGGCAGGACCCAATGGCTGCCTATCGGGAACTCCTTGAAGACCCCGGACAAACTGACGGTGCGATCCTGTTCAATCTGGGAGAGCTTTTCATGGAGCTTGGGGCAGCCGCTGAAGCGAAGACCGTTTTCACCGCACTGCTCTCCGGAAACAAGGCACCGGATGACAAACGCAGGGGCGCAGTTTACGGCCTGCTCGGTAATATTTACCAGCGGGAAGGACGGTTTGCTGAAGCTGAAAACTGTTACAAACAAAAATATACGCTTTCCAGGCGTACGGGTGACCGCTATGAACAGCAGCGGGCACTGGGCAATATCGGGCTGATCCGCTTGTCTCTGGGTGATCCCGCGGAAGCGCGTGAGGCTTTCGAGAAGGTGCTTTCCCTCGCGGAAGCCCTGAACCAGCGGGATGCGCAGCAGATCGCACTCGGCAATCTCGGGAATATCGCTTTTGCGGAGGGAGATATGGCAAAAGCAGAAAGACTATACGAAATACAAAAGAAGATCAGTCTGGACAGCGGCAACTCCGCCGGACTGATCAACGCCTGCGGAGCTTTGGGACTGCTTTACCTGCGGGCGAAGCGTTTTCCGGAAGCAAAAGCGGAATTTGAGATCCAGGAGAATGAAAGCCGCAGGATCAGTGCTGCTGACGGTCTCTCCAATGCACTGGGAAACCGGGCAGCCCTCGCCCATCAGCTGGGTGACCGGGAGCAGGCGGAAGAGCTCTTCAGGGAGAAGCTGGAACTCTGCCGGAAGACCGGACAGTTTTCCGGGGAACAAAACGCGTTAGGGAATCTCTCACAGCTGGCTTATGAGGAAGGTGATTTGGCTGCCGCGCTTGAACTGGCCGAGCAGCAGGCGGAACTCACCAAACAGCACCGGGCGTTCCGGCAATACGCGGAAGCGCTTTTCCGCTTGGCGCTGATCAAACGAAAAATGGGCCGGGAGGAAGAGGCAAAGCAGGACCGAATGCTGGCTTTGACCGTTGCCCGGCAGCAGGGATATAAAAATCTGATCAAACGAATTCAGGAGGCTGAAAAATGAGTACATCCTATGAAAATGCAAAACGTATCGCTTTGGGGCTCGTCCGGGAACAGGAATTTGATCCCGGTGACGACCTGTGGAATGTATCCCTTGGGGATGATTTCGGCATGGCCGGTGAGATGGGGTTCCAGTTCTTCGAACGCGGCTTCGAAGTCCCGGATGATCAGGATATGCAAAAGTCCGCATTGAAGCTTTACCCTTCGGAGTACGAGGCTGACAAACTCTCTGCCGAGACCCGGCTCGCAGAGCTGAAGGATGCTTTGTCAAAGTCTGACCTTGCCGCGCTGAAAGCCTGCCTCAATGAAGTCCACCCGGAAGAATGGCTGACTCTCATTTTCCTCGACGGAGAACAGCTGAAAGAAGAACTTGTCCCGCTGCTCAAGTCAGCATCCCCCGAGTGCCGGAAAGTCTTCTCCACTGCTATGGAGAAAGCTCTGAAACGGCTGGTCGATTTCAAGGATCTGATGGAAGTGTTGTTAGATGTCAGTCGGTAGAGGTTAGATGTTAGACGTTAGACATTAGACGTTAGATGATATCTGACCACTACCCACTATCCACTATCCACTGACTACTGACCACTAAAAAGAGGTGTTTATGAAAACGAAGAAGCATATACAGATCCTGTTGTTACTTATCCTTCCTGTCATTTTGCTGACGGGATGTCAGACGGATAAGAAGTTCATCATCAAGATGCTGGACAATCCGACATTTGTCAGGAATACCGCGAATCTCCTGAACGTCCATGTGGAAAAAAAGGAGTACCTTTACAGCGGCAGCAATCCGCTCATCGATCTCGAAGGAGAACCGGTCTTTGAACCTTTCTTCTACTTCAAAGACCTCAAGACCACGGCCGACCCGGAGGACAAATCCATCATCCACTACTCGTGCAAAATCCCCGGACTGGTCGGTATAAGCTACAACATCGTCTTCGGAAAATGTTTCCTTGACAACGAAAAATACAGTCCCTGGGTGGAAGTCGAAGGTGAGCTGAAGATCGTCATGGATGAGAAAGGAAACCGGATGATCGACATCTCTGACCCGGACGATTTCAACGTTTTCACCCTCTGGGCATACCTGCGTTATACAGCATCGTCGGTTTATAAAGGAGCGTACCCTTTCCAGAAAGAAGGAAAACCGATCCCGGAAGGGATCTCCGAAAAGGATATCGCAAAGGGGCTGCCCTATATTCCGGTGCTGTGCAATAAATTGTTCCGCGATGCATACGCTTCTTTGACGGGAATCTCACCGGTGGATTATACAAAAACCGTTATCGCGCCGGAGATGAAATATTATACGGAGCATTTTTCCGAATTTTCAAAGAAGTCAAACAAAACCGGCTACGGGCTGATCAATCAGCACAATGCATTGCCCTGGTTCCTTATGATCCCGCTGGACCTTGTGCTTTTAATTATTTTTTTAATCGTTGGTTTGTTTGTGTTTATGAAAATTGCCGACCTGATCATCCCCTCTGAAAACCGCAGTGGATTACGAATGAAATGGCAGAAACGCATCAATGGGATGGATAAGGCTGAAAAGAAACGGCTCAGCGGGAAAAAATATAAAAAGATTTTAGCAAATTCCAAATTCACGGATTATAAAAATGTTGAACGTGACGGAGCCATTCGGGCATTAACCTATCCGGAAGACCGGGAAATGCTGTGTTTCCTGGCGGAAGAAGAGCTGAATGTATCGGCGCTGGAAAGGCTTCCGTATCCGGAAGAGCGGGAGCTTCTGGTCAGGATTCTCCGCAGGGTCCAGGATGACATGAAACTGCGGGTCCAATGTTCTGATGTCGAAATGGTCATCATCGCGAAGCTGCAGTATCCCGCGGACAAAGAGGTTCTGGAGAGGGAAGCGAAGTACGGCAATCTGGCAAAGGTTCGTACAGCTGCGCTGAACAAACTGCAGTATCCCGAATCGAAAGAAATCATCGAGCATCTTGCCGCCTCAGATCCGATGACGGATGTCCGTCTGGCGGCGATCGATAAAATCTCCGGATCTGACGCAATCGGGACCATAGAGAAAGCGATCCTGTCAGACAGCGCATATCGGGAATATCGGCAGCTTCGCGATAGCAAAGGATACGGAAAAGAGTTTGAAAAAGCAGAAAAGAAAATGAAGGAAGGCGAAAAATGCTGCCTTGCCCTGTTGGAAAAGCTGACTTACCCGGAAGCAAAAAGCGCCATCGCCAATATCGCGCGGAACAGCGATTACTGGGATGTCCGCGGGAATGCGCTCGAAAAGCTGCAGTATCCTGCCGACCGGGAAGTGATCATGGATTGCCTGCTGCATCAGAGCTATCACATGACGCCGACATACAATACGATTGATAAAATGCTCTATCCCGAAGCCCGTGAGGACCTGATCGAACTGGCGAAAAATGCGCAGTCTTATGACGCGAAAAGAAGAGCCATCCGGCAGCTTCCCTATCCGGAAGAAAAAGAAATCATAACCTTCCTTCTCGAAAACGATAAGGATGGCTCTCTGAGTGAGACGATCATGGAAACGATCGAACGCTCCAAAGAAGGGAAAGAAATGCTCTCCGAGACCGCTCTTAAAGCCGGAGACGCAAAGACCCGGCTGGATGCGCTGAAAAAGCTCGATATCACAGAGTACCGCAAGGTTTTCCAGCAGGCTGCACAAAAGGATAAGGAAGTTGAAAACCGCCGCTATGCCATCGATAAGCTCGAATATCCCGAAGACCGCAAAGCCCTGGCAAAAGCCGCTCAAAATGACGAAGATCGGGAAAACCGCTTCCTTGCCCGCAGGAAGCTGCCATTCCTCGAGGAACCGTCCGGCTGGGCTCATGAGGACCAGCTGGGGGACGGGAAATCAAGATATCTCAACGAGAAATTGAATCCAACAGAAGCAGAAAAAGTCAAAGCGGTCATTGCCCTTACCCTCAGTCCCCGGGATAACGACGAAACGCTGCGCGGTCTGTGCGGACTGATCCAGAAGGGCATGAAAGGCGATTCAAAGGGACTTGAGCTGACGCTTGCCGGCTGGGCAGCCGCGGCTCTCGGGAAAGTCCTCACTTCAGAAATGACACCGGATGACATTGAGCCAAATCATAAACGTTTTGAGAAAGCCATCGATCAATACAATGAAGTCGTTAGGAAGATCCAGGCACTCAAAAATAATCTCATTACATTTATTGGATTTGACACCCGCTATCTCTCTGATTCACAAAAGAAGGATTATGAGAAAATCAAATCCCTGCAGGAGGAATTGGATCGGGGCCTGGGCAATTATATGCTGGATAACGGTGACAAGCCCTTCACCTACCTGACCCACATTTTGCGGGACAACCAGAGCCGGGTGCCGCGCTTTATCAAGCAGGGCGTCATCATGGGACTTTTGGACTGGCTGATGGAAAATAAGGAGCAGCCGGAAGCCCAGAAACTCCTGGAAGATGTGATCGCAGTCCGTGCGGACCTGATCCGTGCGGACAACGAGCTGAGTTTCTTCGAAGTCCGCGTCCCTGCCGACTGCACCCGGGATGAATATGCCCAGATCCTTTCCATGGTCCTGCGCAGCGCGAATCCTTCGATCAAATATTGCAGCACCAAAAATCTGCTGGCACTGGCGGAAGAGGAGGTTCCCGGCTGCATGAAGATGCTGCAGAAATATCCGCTGCGTCTCATTGACCCGGTCAACAAACGCACCCTGGGCTTTTATCAATTCAAGCCTTACATCCACGAGATGTGGACGCAGTACCAGCCGCCCATCAACACCGGCAAGGTCATCTCCCGCTACCATGAAGTGGACGACCGCACCCTCCCGCTCAGCTCCGGGCTGAATCTGCAGCTCTTCAGGGATACCTATTCGGTCATTCCGACCCTCTTCCATGAGTACCAGCACTTCAGCGGCGACCCGAATGAGGCCAGCGTATTCCTGAAGACGCAGATCTTTTCCATCGGCTTTTATCGCCGGCACAAGACCGCCAAAGCCTCCCGGGACACGGTATTTGCAAAGCTCACCGAGCTGATGGGGATGCCACCAGAGGCCTCGAAATGCAGTGAACTCAATGCGCTGATCGAACAGTATTACGGGAAGGAAGTCACCCCGGCAGAGGCCGTTGAACACGCCAATGCCGAGATCAAGAAGCTCAACGATATGATCTACACCATCAATGTGCGGCAGACCTGGGATCCCTCGGTGACCTTTCCGCAGCTGACCGACAACGAGGATAAAAAAGACCGCGACCTGATCCGCGACATCATCATCCGCTGGGACAAGACGCCCAAGTCCATCACCGCGGCCGAATTCAGGTCCATCACCGCAGGGGTCGTGATCACGGAAGAAGAGGATGAAGAACCGCGGCATCGCCCGGATTGAGGTTTGTTTGTTATTCGGAAAACCGGTTTATCCGGGAAACGGAGGTATTAGATGAAAACACGAAATCATTTCTTAAGGCTCGCCTTTTTCATTCTGTCTGCGGCAATCCTGCTGACAGGCTGTACGAAAATCGGTTTTATTGTGGAACGGCTGGATAACGCGGCTTTTGTCCGCAATGCCGCATCACTGGTCAATGACCATAAAGAGATCAGCGAATGGCTTTATGCCGGGGATAATATCCTGGTCGATCTGGAGCAAAAACCTGTATTTGAACCTTATTATCTTTTCAAAGACTTCAAAGCAGCCGTTGACAAAGACGATGATTCGCTGATTCATTATTCCGCTAAAATTCCCGGACTGGTCGGCACTGCCTTCAACATGGCGTATGAAAGATGCTTTGTTGTGAATGATAAGTTCAGCAAATGGGTCAGCGTTGAAGGTGATTTGCATATCATCAGGGATGAGAATGGTGTGCGCAAAATCGACATCTCTGAAGGCGGCAATGTCTTTTCCGTTTATGCCGCACTGCGTTATATGAGTCCGCTCCTGATATCGGTCAGCGGTATTGACCTCAGCAAGGGGATCACGGAAAAAAACCGCATTGATGTTCTGGATATGCTTTTGAACGTGGGAACGCAGCAGTACAGTGAACTGACCGGTGAAACAGTCGAAGCATACTCGCAAAATGTGGTGCAGCCTGAGTTGGATGCCTATATCGAAAATATGAAAATAATCAGCACATATACCAATAAGATCGGATACCGCTGGGTCGACCGCTTCAATGCCTTGCCGGTTACGGGCCAGCTTGGCATCGCGGGATTGGCATTATTCGTTGTAGGCGGTCTGCTTTATGCGCTCATCGCACTCATCGCGGATAAATTCAAACCGACTGAGAGCAGGAAAGAACTGCGGAAACAGTGGAAGAAATATGTCAAAAATCTTGACAGATCCGAAAAACGTCAGCTGCGTCCGGGAAAATACAAACCGGTGCTGAAGGATGACAGAGGAAATCAGAGCTACTCATGGAGAGAAGAGAAGCGGATTGAAGCGGTCAAGGCTTTGTCCTATCCCCGGGACCGCAGTTTTCTCATATTTCTTTTAGATACGGATGAAAGCGTTGATCTTCGGAAAACAGCGTTGGATAAATTGCCTTATCCGGAAGAAAAAGAAGTTCTGGTCCGATGCACGGAAAATTGGGAGCTTGGTGAGGCGGCGCTGCAAAAACTTCCTTTCAATGAAAACAGGAATCTGATTCTGAAGCTTGCAAAAGGGGAAAAATACAGCTCCAGAACGCAAACAGCTGCTTTGGAAAAAATCCCTTATCCGGAAGAGAAAAAACTGATCATGGAAATCGCTGCCGGTACAGGAGACACGTATATAGAAAAATGTGCTGTTCAGCTCCTGCATTTTTCTGAAGATCGTGATGAAATATTCCAATATTTATTGCAGAGAGCCGATCACAACAAGAAATATGACAATGAAATCTTTGACAGAGTATTATCACAATTTTCCTATCCGGATGAGCGGGAATATCTGGTGTGCCTGGCGAAAGAGGCAAAGGCGCCCTATGTCCGCACATGTGTCGTTGAAAAATATCTGCCATATCCGGAGGAGGAAGAAACATTCACCTATGTCCTTGACCATGACAGCTCCGAAGATGTTTTGTCCGCTGTGCTCAAAGTGATCGAAAAGAATTCCAAAAACCCGGAAGAGCTTTTGGTCAGAACTGCCATGAACGGAAGAGACCCGGCTGCCAGGCGGAAGGCATTGCAAAAGCTGAAGTATGCAAAACATAAGGATGTTTTCCGGCATGCCGCGGAAAAGGATGAAGATGCTGATAACCGCAATCTTGCCATCGGGAAACTCTCCTTCCCTGCAGACCGGGATATCCTCTCCCGCATCGCGCAAAATGATGGTGACAGCAAGAACCGGGCGCTTGCACGTGAGGAATTACCCTTTCTTGAAGAGCCTGAAGCCTATGCACATCCGGATTTGCTAAAGTCCAATGCCTTCGATAATGAAAAAATCAAAGGCACAATCGCCTTCACCCGCTGCCCGCACTGTTCTGAAGAGATTTTGCGCCATCTCTGCCACATGATCCAGGACGGTACAAAAGCGGATTCGAAGGACAGCAAACTGACGATCGCCGGCTGGGCGGCAGCAGCCATGGCGAAAATACTGAGCACCGAAATGTCCCCGAAAGACATTGCACCAAATCAGGAACGCTTTTCTCTGGCCATTGATCATAATAATGAGACCTCTGAAATGGCAAGAATCCTCCAAAAGAAATTGGAAAAATATGACGGTGTCAAGATCAGTGACATCCCCTCCAAGGCTGTGAACATGATCAATGAACTCAGTGATCTTCAGCGAGAACTGGAAAGAGGGCTTGGCGCTTTTATGCTGGATAACGGAGACAAACCCTTTGCCTGGCTGACTTACCTCCTGCGGGACAACCAGAGCCGTGTGCCGCGCTTTATCAAGCAGGGCGTCATCATGGGACTTTTGGACTGGCTGATGGAAAATAAGGAGCAGCCGGAAGCCCAGAAACTCCTGGAAGATGTGATCGCAGTCCGGTCAAATTTGATCCGTTCCGACAATGATCTCAGTTTCTTTGAAGTTCGTGTCCCGGATGACTGTACGAAAGATGAATACGCGCAGATCCTTTCTATGGTCCTGCGCAGTGCCAATCCCTCCATCAAATACTGCAGTGCCAAAAACCTGCTGACTCTGGCGGATAATGAGGTTCCCGGCTGTCTGGACATGCTGCAGAAATATCCGCTGCGTCTGATCGATCCGGTCAACAAACGCACATTGGGCTTTTATAAGTTCGATCCCTATCTCCATGCCATGTGGGTGCAGTATCAGCCGCCGAAGGATACCGGTAAAGTCATTGCACGCTACCATGAGGTGGATGACCGCACCCGCCCGCTCAGCTCCGGGCTGAATCTGCAGCTCTTCCGGGATCTTTACTCCGTGATCCCGACGATTTATCACGAGTATCAGCATTTCTGCGGAGATGCCAATGAAGCCAGTGTTTTCCTGAAAACGCAGGTGTTTTCCATTGATTTTTACCGCCGGCACAAGACTGCCAAAGCACCCCGCGATGCAGTCTTCGCCCGACTGACCGAGCTGCTGGGCATGCCGCCCGAGGTGGATAAATGTGAAGAGCTGAATAAGCTGATCAAACAGTATTACGGAGAAGAGATAGGAGAAGCAGAGGCAAAGAAACACGCTGCCAGTGAACTGAATCGTATGAACAGCCTGATCCTCATGTCCAATATGCAGGAAAAGTGGGACCCGGAAGTGAAATTCCCACTGCTGAATGAAAAAGAGGACAAAAAGAACATGGAACTGATCCGCGACATCATCATCCGCTGGGATATGACACCGAAATCCATTACCCCGGATACATTCAGCTCCATTGCCGCAGGTGTCAGGATCGATGAAGAAGACAAAGAACCGCAGTATCGCCCGGATTGAGGTCTGAACCCGGGAACATGTCACAAAATTCATCAAAAAAAGGGAGATTTCTTTCTCTTTTGAGGAATCCGTGGTATGCTCTAAGTAATTCACAAGAGGAAACTGAATGAACAAATTCTCTTTTGCAGCTTATACCTATTATTTCAGCTTTGGATATTATTTTCAGAGTTCTGATTGATTTGGCTGTAAAGGGGACCTCAGAAGAGGATTATTCATAAAGAAGAGAAAGACCTGCAGCCAAAACTGCAGGTCTTTTTTTCAGGAGGCAAAACATGATCGTCGTATTAAAACCCAATCCCAATCCCGAGCAGGTCCAGGGATTCATCAGCTGGCTGGAAGGCAAGGGCATTGCCGTCCATAAATCCATCGGTGTCAATGAGACCGTCTTCGGCCTGGTAGGCGATACCGCATCCCTGGACATCGGGCTGATCGCCGCGCTGGACATCGTCGAGGACGTCAAACGGATCGCCGAGCCCTATAAAGATGCCAACCGCAAATTCCATCCGGAGGATACCGTTATCCCGGTAGGACATACTCAAATCGGCGGGGGAACCCTGACGATCATGGCAGGGCCCTGCTCCGTGGAATCCGAAGAGCAGCTGGTGGGAATCGCCAAAGCCGTCAAGGCGAGCGGTGCCACGATCCTGCGGGGCGGTGCCTTCAAACCGCGTACCTCCCCCTACTCCTTCCAGGGATTGGGCGAGACCGCTCTCCGATATCTTATCACAGCCAAACAGGAGACCGGGT
>CAYWGX010000036.1:0-18273 GCA_964457635.1 uncultured Leptolinea sp. | reverse complement strand
TGAAAAATGCGGCTGCGCAGCGGGGTCCGGTCTGCCGCCGGCAATACAGCGGATATGCTGCAGTTCCATGGTCTGCGGATCCACATCCGCCAGCATCACCCGGGACCCGCTCCAGGGCATCTCCGGATGATCCCATTCCGTCCAGGCGAATTTGGTACCGTCCGGGCTCCATTCAGGCTGCATGTAAAAATCCGCTCCTTTGATCCAGAGCCGGGGCCAGGCATAGCCGGAAAGTTCCAGCAGGGCGATCTGATCGTGTTCCCCGTCGGTGGTCACGTAAGCCACATATTTTCCGTTGGGGCTGATGACGGGTGTCGAGCGGTCAAAGCGGTCATTGGTCAGCGGGACCGCCCGGTCGGAACCGTCCCGGACAGCGAACAGACCGTTGTCACCGGAGCAGAAAATTGTCAGATCTCCATGTACATCCAAATCTCCGCCGCCATAGCCCACACTGCCGTAAACGCCCTGTCCGGTCTGTACAGCTTCCAGGGGCTTCCCGTTGTATTTCCGGAAAAGCGTGGATTTTGCGGAAAACACCAGTCCGCTGCCGTCATCATTCCATTTCAAATCGCTGACCCGTGCGCGGTTGGCGACCAGGTCCGGGTCGATATGTCCGTTCCATAAACCATAAGGGAGCTGCATCAGTAACCTCCTGTAAATGCTGTTTGTTTGTAAGCTGTTAACTCTCTTCTACCCGTTTCATCGTTTCACTGTGTTTGACTTCATGGATCGAGCGCTGAAATTCTATCCGGATCTCCTCATTCGGGATCCGTGCCGTCCCTTTTTCGGCATTATACGCCAGATAACCGAGATGGATCAGCAGGGTCAGTACGTCATCTTTGCTTCGGAAGGTCGTCATGTCGAGGTAAATCACGTCGAAGCGGTTGATATATTTCTCGTATGTCGGGTCAGCGCTGACGGACAAATTGTCAAACAAAGGGTGTGAATCACAGGATTTGTCATAATAGGCACAAAGCATTTGGGCGGCGAAGGATTTCCCGAATCTGCGGGGACGGCTGACACAAACGAGTTTTCTTGTCGTTCCAATCACCTCGTTTATATTGGTAATCAATCCGGTTTTGTCTACATAAATACCGGATAAGATCTCTGTAAAACCGCTGTTGCCCGGATTCAAATAAACGCCCATGTTATAGTCCTTTCTCTGTGACACGAAAATATAAAACGACAAAAATCTTCACCTTTGTATAATGAAGTATACTTCATTTTTCCCCTGAAGCAAAACAGTTTATCACACAAACGCGAAAGTCTATGTTATAAATAAAGTATCAGAAGTTGGAGGGAATTATGGCATATACAGCATTTGCAGACATGCGTCAGCGTAATTTTGAGACTTACGGGATCCAGGCCGGGCCGGTCGAGCCCTGTCTGAGCATAACGGACGGGAACGGCAATGACCTGAAATCAGCGGCACTGCGTTTTATCCATAACCGCTGTGAAGAGCTGAATTTTGACGAAAAAATCGCCGAGAATGAGCGGGCCAAAGGCATATTGCAGGGCACCGGGATCGACTCCGGACAGATCCCCTACAACATGCAGATGGACATCAACCGGCTGTGCCTGGAACGGGAACTGGAGCATTTTATCGACTCCGGTGTAGCGGAAGACGCCTACAATGTCTATTACTGCTACCTGGAGATGTTCTTCGGCCGCTACGGCAAATCCAAAAAGATGGTGGAACTGCTCTCCGAATATGAATCCAACGGCAGTTCCCTGCTGATGAAGCACCGGGACCACTATTCACACTCTGTTTATGTGTTCACCCTGGGGCTGGCCATCTACGAAACAAACGAGAACTTCCGCAAGGCTTTCATGGACCACTACGGATTTGGCAGCGATGACCCCGATCAGGAGCGAAAGGCAGCCAATCTGTTTCTGGAATTCTGGGGCCTGACCTCGCTGTTCCATGACATCGGCTATCCTTTCGAACTGCCCTTTGAGCAGGCTATCTCCTATTACGAGGTGAACGGTGAAAAACGGAACGAAGGCCCGCAAAAGCCCTACCTGGCTTACCGGGCTATGGACCTGCTGATCAATTTGCAGAAGGAAGAACAGGCATATTTCGAGCAGTATTTCCACAAGACTTTCTACACGGTGGAAGAACTGCTGGCCTGGGGTATTTCCGAAAAGCTCGGGAAGGATTATGGCTTCACAGATGGATATCTGCTGCGGAAGATCCATGAAAAGCCGATCTATCCGGAAACCTTCGGGTATTATATGGACCATGCCTACTTCAGTTCCATGCGTCTTTATCATGAGATCGTCAGGGATCCTTTTGACCCCGATAAGATCAAACCGGAGATCATGAAGCAGGAACACCTGGATGCACTGACCGCCATCATGCTGCACAACAGCCTGTATAAATTTGCCATCGCCTTTTACAAAGACAAGGACGAGAAGAAACGCAGGGGTCCGCTGCCGATGGAGACCCATCCATTGGCCTTCCTGCTGATGCTCTGCGACGAGCTGCAGTGCTGGGACCGCACCGCCTACGGACGGAATTCCCGGACCGAGCTGCATCCGATGGGTGTGGACTTCGATTTCAGCAATAATGCCATCAGCGCGGTCTACCATTTTGACGCAGCAGAACATAACAAGATCACTGAGTATAATGAACTGTATCAGAAATGGGTGGATGACGGGAAACCGGAGGGCAAGGAACCGCGCCTGAAGGATTACAGCGATATAGCAGCCCCGGAAAAACGTTTCTCGAGCGATATTGAGAAAATCGTCAACACAGCCAGGATCCCGCTGCATATTACGCAAGACCAGCAGGTGGTGGACCGCTCCTCCAAGCACACCTTCCTTTCCACCAGCAACTTCCTGCATTTGTATGACTTCGCGGTCTCCCTTAACGGGCGTTATAACTATCATGAAGACGAGGAAAAATATCCGGTAAAGCGTCTGGAGGCAGAATTCGAGGACCTTTCACTGGAATACCAGCTTTCCAACATCAACCAGGCGAAAAGCTTTGGCCGCTATTTGAATGCACTGGGCTGTTTCTTCACCGACAAACCCGTCGACTACGACATGGTCACGGAGTTCTCACCCGCCCAGACAGAGATCATCGCACCGATGGAGCATGAACGCTGGATCCGGGAACATATTTCCATGGGCTGGATATACGGTGATGCCTATGAGACCCTGACGCTGAAAAACATGAATTTTGCCGATGCAAACGAAGAGAAAAAGTTCCGGAAAGCACTGCGGGAGCAATTCCGCATGCACAAGCTGACCATGGACGGCAGCCCGACCACAGAAGAAATTAAGGCTCATTTCCGGACTCTTCCGGAATCGGAACAAGGGAAGGACGTGGAACCCTTTAACCGCATGCTGCAGCTCATCCGGAAATTCGACGGACTGCGGATCTACCACCTGAACGATGAGATCCTGGAAGGCGCGGCCATCGGCCTGGTCTCCCATCAGGGACCGGAACATTGATTTGCAGCGCATGATGTTTTGTAACCTCTTTTGTGACCTGAGCGGTGAATTAAGGTATGATAGTCAGCGTTGTGTTGGTACTAACCTTGCACTATTATAAGGAAAAAGGTCATTTGTGAGGTACTGTTATGTTAAAGGATAAAAATATGTTCGCGCTGATCATCGCGATTTTCCTCTCAGTCCTGTTTATCACGGGTTGGGTCTTTGCCGACCGGAACGTGATGGACCTGATCAATGTGACCCCGATCCTTGAGACGAAAAATACGGCTTCAGCGCCCGTATCCGCGGCTCTGCCGGAAGTTCCTGCAATGGTCTTCCAGGCACCCGATGATGAAATGTGTTTGATTGACGGCTGCCGGTAAGGCAAAAGTCAACAGAGAGTTAAACAAAAAAGACGCTGATGCGTCTTTTTTGTTTAACTCCGGATCGCATGATATCGGTCAGCCGCACGGGAAAACCAGTCCGGATAATGCCACCAGTTTCTGTCCGACCGGATGACCGTCTGCAGAAAAAGACTCTCATTCATGGTTCCCTGAGCAAGCGATGTCTGCGCCAGCTGAACCTTAAAGAAAAGGTACCATACCCGCAGCAGAGCGGACTCATGACAAAGAATATCCCGGGGCGTCAGCGGTTCATTCTGACAGCGGAAAAACTGCCGGAAGCTGTCTGAAAAAACGCAGTGGACCATGAAATTTTCAATCAGGTGCTCATTCCCGGACAGGAACGGCTCCATGAGCCTTTCCCCCTCTGCGTAATTTTGCGCAAGCAGCGCGGCATATCCGGCTCTGCCGCCGGCAAGCGTTCGGGTGAATTCAGCAAGGCTCTGCACCGGTTTTTCGACGGCTTCCGGGATGGGGTCGAAAACCTCCAGCCAGCAGTTTATGATCCCGAGCGGATATTCGGAAACAGCAAAGGCGGCACTGTCCCGTGAAAGCTCCTGCGCTCTGCGGACAGCCGCTTCATCCGGCCGGCTCTCCTCCGCAAGAAGCTCGAGGAATCCGCATGCACGGGACAGGCGCTGTGCAAAGGGCAGCGCCCGCTCCTGCAGGATCTCACAGAGAGCGGAAATCAACGAAGCCCGGTTTTCCATCAGCAGCCGGGCAGCGGCATTGTGCATCAGCGATGTTTCCAGCCATTCAATGTTCGGATCGATCTCGGTCTCAAAGCGGGAAAACAGCGTCGGCTCCCGATGCAGGATCGCCAGACGGGCACATTCCGGGCAGGAAAGGCATGCGCTGAGCATGATCTGTTCATCGATCTGGAAAAAGGTCCGCGGATGGAAATAGCAGGTGTCGCAAAGGGCATAGGGGCCGTATTTCTTCTGCAGCCGGCACTCCCCGTTTTCGTTCAGGATGGGGCAGCGCTGATCCGGAGAATTCAGCAGCTGCAGACGGAACTGCACTTCCGCACTCCGTCTGCCCGGACGCCGAACCCGGAAGGAACGCAGCAGATGTCCCATGATCGTCTGAAGCTCCGGATCCCCCAGGTGCGTGTAACAATCGGCATGATGAGGGTCGACTTCAATATTCCACTGCTGACAGCAGGTCTCCGGACACTCCCCAGCGATGCATTGGAAGTGCTCCATCCATTGAGGTGCGGTCACCAGACGTCTGTCGTAGTGTTTCATAATCTTTTTCATTTAGAAAATGAAGAAGTAAGAATGAAGAATGAAGAATGGAACGAAATATAAAAACCTGTACTTCATTCTTACTTCTTCATTCTTCATTTGAGAAGGTCTATCAGGTCCATCCAGTTGGAGGTGGCTTTGATGCCGGCGTTGCGGAAGGCTTCCAGCTTTTCGCGGGCGCTTCCGATCCCGCCGTCGATATAGGCGCCCGGATGGGTCGTGCGCTTTCCTTCGGGGATGTTCATGCCGGCTACATAGGCGATGACCGGTTTGCTCATCTGATAGGCAACATATTTTGCCGCACGTTCTTCTTCCAGCCCGCCGATCTCACCCATCAGCAGGATCTTGTCGGTATAGGGATCGATCTCAAACATCTCAAGAATATCGACGAAAGTCGTCCCGCAAATCAAGTCACCGCCGATCCCCACGCAGGAGCTGACGCCCAGTCCCACGGTTTTCATGCGGTCCATCGCCATATAGCTGATGGTGGATGAACGGCTGACGACACCGATCCGGCCGGGAATGACGCAGTCGGAGGGATAGATGCCGACCTTCTGTTCCCCGGGCGTGATGATGCCCGGACAGTTGGGACCCAGCAGACGGACCCCTTTGGTCTTCATGTAGGCATTGACCTTGACGATGTCCCGGACCGGGATGCCGTCCGTCACGCAGATCACCAGTTCCACACCGGAATCCGCTGCCTCATAAAGGGCATCTGTCGCCTGGTGGGCAGGCACAAAGACGATAGAGGTATTGGCTTCCGTGGCCTCCACGGCCATCTGCATGCTGTCAAAGACGGGGACCTTTTCATTCAGGACCCAGCTGCCTCCCTTTCCGGGAGTGACACCGGCAACGATCTGGGTACCGTAATTCAGCATATCCAGCGAATGGAAGCTGGCTTCCCGGCCGGTTATACCCTGAACGACGACACGGGTGGATTTATTAATTAATATGCTCATTAGCCGGTGCTCCGATGAATTCAAAGACTTTGTCCACAGCTTCCGGCAGGTCCGGCACTGTAGCGATCAGCGACCCCTTCAGCATGTCCAGCGCGATATCGGCATTGGTCCCGCTGAAGCGAACAATGGTGGGAATTTTCCGTTTGTTGCTGGAAAGCGAACGCAGCAGACCCTCGGCGACCCGGTCACAGTGGGTCTTGCCGCCATAAACATTCATGATGATCGCATCCACACGCGGGTCTTCGTAAAGCAGCCGCAGGGCTTTTTCCGCCTTCTGGTCATGGACACTGCCGCCCATATCCAGATAGTTGGCAGGACGTCCGCCGCGGTGACGCAGGTAGTCGATACAGCTCATGGTCAGCCCGGCACCGTTCGCCAAAATGCCGATGTTCCCGTCCATACGGAAATAGCACATCCCGTATTTCTGGGCTTCATACTCGGTCATATTGTTGATGAGGGTCAGCTGGGTATCAAAGAGTGTCTGCTGACGGAAAAAAGCATTATCATCCAGGGTGATCTTGCCGTCCAGCGCCATCATCCGGCCATCTGTTGAGATCGCCAGCGGGTTGATTGCCACCAGCAGGGCATCCAGGTCACAGAAGATCTTCCACATCTGTTTGCAGATTTCGAACAGCTTGCGCATATAGCGCTGCGGGAAGTTGCAGCGGGATGCGAGATCATAGATCTGGAACTGCTGCAGCCCGATCAGCGGATCAATTTTCACCCGTTCCAGGCTCTCATAAAGAGAATTGGCCGCGGTTTCAATGTAGAGGCTGCCGGTATCATACATCACCAGCACCGGGATCTGTTCAGCCCGGTCATAGGTGATCAGCAGGTAATATTCCTCATTGATCGTCACGGCCTCATCGATCAGGACCTTACTGACCGGCACATCGTTGATGCGGGAAGCCAGAATCTGGGACGCGAACTCTTCGGTCTCCTCCGGCGTACGGGCAAGGCGGATGCCGCCGGACATTCCCCGTCCTTCGGAGAGGACCTGTGCCTTGACCACCACCGGCGTCCCGATCACTTCCGCAATGCGCTTCGCCTCACGGGCAAAGGATGTGACCCGCCCATCGGGAACCGGGATCCCGTTCTGCCGAAAGATGTTTTTTAACTGGTACTCTTGAAGCTTCATAAATATAGGTGTCAGGGATCGGGTGTCAGGTGTCAGGCTTCAGTGCAGGGACCGGTTTCTGATCCCTGTTCTCTGAAACCTGACATCCGGTTTCTCTTATCCTTTCAAAAATTCGTCAACGGATTCCTTGCTGATGCGGTAGGCGCTGCCGATCTTGCGGGCTTTCAGGTCACCTGCCTGGATGGCTGCAATGATGTCCTCTTCAGAGACCTTCAGCAGCTGGGCAACTTCGGACGGGGTCATCACACCACCGGCGGCAGACGCTGCAGGGGCAGCCGCTGCCGGAGCAGCCTGATGCTGCTGCGCAGGCTGCTGCTGTTGGAAGCCGAAAGCCTGGCTCATATAATTGCCGATGCCCATTCCGGCACCGATCCCTGCGGTCAAACCGGCACCGCCGCTTTCATTCTTCGCGGCATCGCGCATGGCGTCTGCAGCCTGCAGCTGGGTGTAGGTGTTCATGTCCAGCATGCCCATGGCGCGCAGATCTTCCGCACTGGTTTCGGAAGGCTTCAGGTTGGTGATATAGAAGGATTTCAGTGCCAGGCCGATAGCGGCAAAGTCATCCTGAGCCTTGGCCCGGACAGCAGTACCCAACTCTTCCGTCAGGCTGAGCAGCTGGAAGATGTTCTGCCCCTGGCTCGCCATGGTGGCCAGTGTGTCCTGCAGCTTGGAAAGCAGCATGGAACGCAGCCGGTTTTCAATGGAAGAGAGAGTATAGCTGTAGGTGGCACCAACGATCTGGGTGACGAACTGCTGCGGATCGGCCACCTGGAAACTGTAGGTACCAAAACCCTGAAGCAGGGTCATGCCTAGACCGACGCCGGCATTCTGAATGATGATCGGCTGGGCAGTGCCCCATTTGCGGTCGGCAAATTCGCGCATCGCGACATAGAAAACTTCCGCAGTGAAGGGTGTGCGGTTGTTGAATGCCTTGCCGAGCAGATTGGTCAGCAGCGGCAGGTTCGCGGTGGAAAGGGTGTGGCGGCCGGGACCGAAAACGTCCAGTGCCTTACCGTCACGCATGAAGATCGCGTTCTGCGATTCACGGACGATCAGCTGGGAACCCCAGCGGATATCCGCCACACCGGTTTCCGGAAAATGGTGTACGATCTCATCCGGCATTTCGCTCGGATATTCAACAACATCAAAAATTCGTGCCATTGTTATTTACTCCTAACGTTAACTGTTCAGAAAAAGCAAATGGGATATTCTGTCTGGTTCCTGCCTTTCCCGGCTTTTCAGAACTGCCGCACCGGCAAAATGGTTTTCAACTATCCGAACATTACAAGTGCGTCCGCATTTCTTATTTCTGATTTCTTATTTCTGATTTTTCTCAGAGGTTCTGCGTCCCCAGTTTGACTTCTTTTCTGCGGTTGAGGGCGGTGATGCATTCTTCGGCCACTTTATTCAGGTCCTTGATGGCTGTGTCGATCCCGTCATTGGCAGCCACAGCATCTTCCACCTTGTCGACGGATTCCTTTACGGTGTCGGCCAGATTGAAGAGGTAGAGATCATAATCATAAAGCTGCTGCAGCGCGATATCGTCAACTTTCACCGCGTCGCTGAGACCGGCATAGCCGTAGGCTGCGGTCTTGATGCGGTTCGCGAACTGACGGATCTTGAGCGCGGCGGATTCCAGGTCACTGAGGTAGATGATCCCCATCCCTTTTGCGAGCTCTTTTTCAATTGCGGAGATCCGCTCCCACTGTTCCGAAAAGCGCTGAGAGATATTTTCGCGGACGATTTTGTCGGTATCTCTGCGGTCTTCCTTCTGTTCATAACCTTTGATGCCGGGAATCTTTTCCCAGAGTTTCTGCAGCCCGCTCTTTTGGGAACTGACAAGTTCATTCAGATTTTCCATGCGTTTATACTCCTTCCGGGGATAGATTCCCCACTTTTGTTAGCTTAATTATAGTGCAGATATTGCAATTTTGGAATGACCAATTTTATGAAATCGGACCGATCATCCAGAGAATTTTTCCTTCCACCTTTTCAGCAAAAATCCGCAGAAAAGAGGGAAGGTATAGATTTGACTTTCAAATCCGATATTTGTCATACCGAATTTTATTCCAAAGCGGATCTCAGGATAATGATCTGACTTGATCAATGTAGACAGGCTTTTTGATTTCCCGTTTGCCGCTTTCACCTCCACAGGAACCAGTGCATCAACAGTTCGAATGAAAAAATCCTCTTCGAGCCGTGAATCATCTCTTCGGTAATAATAAAGTCCAAAACCCTGTTTTCTCAGAAATTCCGCTGCGATGTTCTCATAAAGTGCCCTTTTATAAGTGCCAAGATTTTTATTATTTCTCAAATCAGCCGAAGACTCCTCGTCCAAAGAGGCAACTAACAAACCGGTATCGGAAAAATAAACCTTGAAAGCATCCGGATCAAAATTTCCTTTCAGCGGAAGCTCCGGAAAATTAAGGCAAAAACAGCGATTTATCACACCTGCGTCAGAGAGCCATTCAATGCAGCCCTGATAATCTTTCGAGCGAGCTCCTTTTGCCACCGCATTATATTTAAATTTTTTATTTTCTCTTCCCAATTGAGCCGGGATACTTCGATAGACACTCAGAATACGTGTCTGTTCAAGTCCGTCAACGTATTTTCGGACATCTTCTTCGTAATCCAAAAGGATTTGCCGCTGGGTCTCCAGCGATCCTTCAAAAGAACCTTTCTCGAAAAATGATCGAAGAACAGCAGGCATCCCGCCCAAAACACAATAGTTAAAAAACAGACCTGACATGGTTTTCTGCAGGACTTCACCAAACGGTTTTAATCGCAGCATCGATTCCAGCAGTTCTGATGAAAGATCTTCGTTATACCCTGCAGCCCATAAAAATTCTTCAAAATCCAACGAAAACATCTCATAATCAGTTTTATATCCAACACTAATGCTGTTGATTTTTTTATAATGTGTTCCCAAAAGAGAGCCGCTGCAGATCACGTCAAAACGACCGTCCTGCTTGAAAAATTTTAAAGAAGCCGCAATGTCGGGACAATCCTGAAATTCATCAAAAAAAATCAATGTTTTCCCGGAGATGAATTTTTTCGAAGGGTCAAGCAGCGTGATATTGCGGATAATATCCTGAGGAGAATAACCATCCGCAAGGACAGACTTATATTTCGGTTCCTCTGCAAAATTGATCTCTATCAGGTTTTCGTAATTGTTCTTTGCAAAATTCCGGATGGTTCGCGTCTTACCAACCTGCCTGGCACCTTTAACGATCAAAGGTTTCCTGTCCTGATCATGTTTCCATTCTGCAAGAAACTGATCCGCTTTTCTGCGTAAATACATCAATGCCTCCGTTTCCCCGTTACCATTGCCCGGACCGGCATACACACTTTTCTGAGTGAATAATTTTATTTTATCACACTTTTCTGAGTGAATAATTAATGATATTTACATTTTTCTGAGCGGATTAAAAGAATTTTATCACATTTTTCTGAGCGAATATTCCTGGATCAGCACACTTTTCTGAGCGAATGAGCTTTGTCACATGCCGAGCTTCCGCATTTCTTCGAGGACCTGCTCATCAGTTTCTTCGGAGGCTCCTCCAAAATCTTCCGGGACGAGTTTATACTCTTCCCCGGGCATCAGGGGTTTCCCGGTTTCCGGGTCGAGGATGAAGTCACCGCATTCGTCCACCAGGGGCAGATAGGGTTCAAATTCCGGAAGGAGCAGGTTGTCACACAGCAGCACAATGGCGCCAAAGCCAAAGAAAGTCCAGAGAAAGGCATAGAGCGGCAGGTACTGACGGTCGGAGTAAGTCAGGAACATGGGGAAGAAGTGAAAAAAGAGGTTCACCAGCAGCTTGAAGGGTTTTTTCAGTGCCCAGTAAATGGCATTGCGGATGAGGTTCGGCAGGCTGTCGGAGAAGGCCGCCATGGTGGGGAACAGATAGACGAGGACGATAAACAGGATGATCCCCAGGGCATAGACCCCGTAACGAATATATCCGATAACTCCGCCGGCCTGTTTGCAGATCTGTACGTTGAAATAACCTATCACGATCAGCAACAGGGAGATGAGCCAGGCGATGGTGGCCTGTTTGAAATTGCCGGTGAAGCCTTTCCAATATTGTTTGAAGGGATTGATGGCGTCCCTGGAGCGCAGCATCTTGAACATGGTGTGATGAAGGGCGGCAAAAGCGGCTCCGGCCGTCACCACGGGCATGGAGAAGAGGACGAACAGGATGTTCGCCGCGATGACAGTGCCGATGCGGGTCATGATGCGCCCGAACAGGCTGTCGTTGCTGATGAGACCTTGAATTAGTTCGTGCATTGCTCAACCCAATAAAAATCAGTCACCCTGATAAAAATCTGTACCACCCTCACGAACCCAACTTTCATACATTTCCATATAGTGCAGCCTGATAAAACGCTGGATGATACGAATTTCCCGTTCCGTCAATTGACCTTTATGCTGTACATATGAACTACCATCGCTTCTTACAAAGAATTTTGCCGAACCAGCTTCCGTCAGTTTTCGGTCACTGGCATGAGCATGCATACACTCAATGATGCAATGCTTTGTAAAATAAAGATAGTAACCTGCAACCTTTTCCTGAAAGTATTTAGGCATTCACTGAGTCCTCCATAAATTGGGAATCACGTTCCCAAATATTGAGAACGATTGCCTGTTCAATATCGTCCATGGTTGACTCAAGCATTTTTCCTTCCGGTGACATATACATGGCACTTGTCGGTCTGTTCAGATTCAATACAGAAATATTTTTGTCTTTCTTTGTAAAGGCATACCCCCGGACAATCATATCCGCATTATCAGCAATTTCTTTAAGTTTTTCCTCACTCATAATGAACCTCTACATCTTTAATCGGATCTAAAAATGATTCTGAATCAATATATAGATTGTCCAGAATCGGCAGCAAATCAATATAATCTTCTTCCTCTTTTCCGGGGTCAGATTTTGTTTTACACATCACAACCAGGTAGCCATGATCCCATTCATTGATCTTAGTATAACGTTCCAGATTTTTTCCTGTCAGAAACTTAATGGTTCGATCACGGAATGTAAATGAGGAATAATCACCACTGCTGCTCAATAAGGCTATATCATTATCTGCCATTCCTCGCTCCTCATATCATCAAATAACATACCTGACCGGTATATTTACCCAATATCATATCATATTTCTGTCAGAAGGAAAATTCTCTGTTTACTCACCGAGAATAAATTCAATAAACGATTCGACAGCGTCGAGGCGGGTTGTGCCGGCGGCGATGCCGAGGGCGGCGGATTCGGGATAGATGCCGTATTTGGTGACCAGCAGGCTGTCGCTGATGTCAATGCCAACGGGGACGGGCTCTGTTAATTCCATATACTCGGGCGGCTCGAACCAGATCAGGCGGTCGGCATACTTTTCGCGCAGCTCCGCACATTCTTCCAGGTTCCAGTCCATCAGGCGGCCGCTTTCCCCGAGCGGAGCCAGTTGTTCGGGGGCCATGGTGATGAGGTCCAGCGTACCGGAATCGTTCAGAGCCACGAAACTGTTGTAGTATTCATTGCCCCGCGCTTTATTGCGGGTGTAGTCGAAGTACATGTTGGTCGAGAATTCGATCCGTTTTTCTTTCGTATCCCAGCCGGTATAAGCCGCAAAATCATCCTGCATTCGGGAAACATTTGAGGGGCTGACGATGGAATTAGCGAAGGCTGCGTAGATCCAATATTGCGGCGCACCGGCGATGAGATGGCTGATGAAATAGACAAGAAACCAGACTGCCCCGATGATGCCTATGATGAAGAGCCAGTAATACTGCCAGATATATTTAACGGCTTTGCGGAAACTCATCCCATCGAGTTTCGCTTTTTCTTCTTTTCCCCATTCACGGAATGAAAATTTTTTCGGCACGATCGGCTTCCTTTGTTTCACAATTGAATGGGGACAGTCCATGAATGGACAGTCCCCGATATAATTCTGTTTATTTCTGATTTCTGATTTCTGATTTCTGATTTCGATAGAGGTGCAGCTGAAGGGAGCGGTAGTCTCCCATCATGGGCGGGAAGGTATAACCGGCATTCATCAGCGCAGCCCCGGAAATGATGTGATCATCCTCTTCGATCTCATAAAGGGCATCGGGATCCAGTCCCTTGAAGCGGATATGAAGCGGAGCCGGATTCGGCTGAGGATCGGTGATGACCAGGTTCACAAGGCTCTTCGATTTGTCCTCACTGACCATCTGCCAGGCGGTGAAATAAGATTTCTTCGCGAAATCCGTCAGACGGTAGTAGAGCCCCTGGTGGATCAGCTCCTCATCCTGATGATACTGGATGATCTGCTCCCGGATCTCTTCCTTGTCCTCAGCAGAAACCTTCTTGAGGTCCAGTTCATAGCCGAAGGCACCGGACATAGCCACCACACCGCGGGTATCGATGGGGACCATGCGGCCGGTCTGATGGTTCGGGGAAGCGGAGACATGGGAGCCCATGGTGCTGACCGGGTAACCATAGGAAGTACCGCCCTGAATGAGCAAGCGCTCGATGGCATCGGTATCGTCAGAGCACCAGATCTGCGGGGTGTAATACATCATTCCGGCGTCAAAACGGCCGCCGCCGCCGGAGCAGCCCTCAAAGAGCACGTCCGGAAATTCGGATGTCAGCCGTTCCAAGAGCTCATAAAGCCCGAGGACAAAGCGGTGGACCACCTCACCCTGACGACCCGCCGGCAGTGCGTGAGAATAGATATCACAGACCGAACGATTGAAGTCCCATTTGACATAGCTGATGTTGTTCTCCCGCAGCAGGGAAGAAAGGCAGTCATAGAGATAATCCCGCACGTCCTGACGGGACATATCCAGCACCAGCTGGTTGCGTCCGAAGTTCGGGTCCCGGTTCGGCGAAGAAAGTGCCCAATCCGGATGTGCCCGGTAGAGATCGGAATCCACATTGACCATCTCCGGCTCGACCCAGATGCCGAATTTCATGCCGAGATCGTTGATTTTTTCGATCAGATGCGGCAGTCCGTTCGGCAGTTTTTTGAGGTTCACATACCAGTCACCGAGACCGGCATTGTCATCATAACGGGCACCGAACCAGCCGTCATCCAGGACAAACAGGTCCACACCCAAATCCGCTGCTTCCTTCGCGAGTCCATAAATGATGTCTTCGTCCAGGTTGAAATAGGTCGCTTCCCAATTATTGATGAGGACCGGACGCTTCGCCAGGTGATGAACACCCCGGCAGATGTTGTGACGGATAAAGCGGTGATAGTTGTGGCTAAGTGCGGCCAGACCGTCCGCATGGGAAAGGATAACTTCCGGTGTATGGAAAGCTTCACCCGGCTGCAGAGTCCAGGAAAAAGCAGTCTCACTAATTCCCATTACTACACGCACATAATGGATCTGATTCTGTTCCACTTCTGCACGGAAGGAGCCGGAGTATGCCAGCATCATGCCGTAGCAGTCCCCGTGATCTTCCGTGGCGTCATGGTCACAGACGATGATGAAGGGATTGTGCTGGTGAGAAGACATACCACGGTCAGAGCCAACGGTGGTGAGGAGATGCCCGATGGGCTGACGTTCCGGCTGGCGTTCCAGGCAGTGCTTGCCATGGAAATGCAGCAGGTCCCAGCTGCCCAGCGGCAGATCCAGACAAAGGGATGCAGCCTTTTCAAGAGAAATCGGTGCCTCACCATCGTTGATAAACTCTGTACAGCGGGTGATAACATCCTGCTTTTCAAACACGCCGTAATAGAGGCGGATCATCAGTCCGGTCACATCATCGCGCAGGGTGACGACGAGGGTCTCCGCCTCATCACCGTTATCATAGGCAGCGGGAAGTCCCGGAATGCTGTATTTCCCCTTGCAGATCTCATGGGAGACATACTGAAAACGGGCCGCACGGCTGCCGTCAGCATTGATGACCGCCACACTGTTCACCCGATAGTCACCCACTCCGAAGGAGGTATATTCCTGCGGCACGATATCCAGCGAAAAAGTCCGCTCCCAGCGTTTTTCCATGGGGTTCCCGGAAAAGGCATAATCAAAATCATAGAACTGATAAGACATGTCCTGAAGTCCCATGCTGCTGCCGTAATACAGATGGCGGAGGAACCCCAGATCGTCAATCTGCATCTGGTAGCCGGTGTTTGCTGTGGTCAGCGTCAACAGTTTTTGCTGCTGATCAAATACAATGCTCATAAATATTGCTCCTTCCCGCTCCGGTTTTGGAGACGGTAATTTTTCGGGCTGACTCCATATTTGCCCTTGAATATTTTCGAAAATGTCAACAGATTATCATAACCGATTCTGCGCGCAACGTCCTGAATTTGTGCATCTGTTTCCAGAAGCAATTTACAGGCATAGCTGAGCTTGCGGTCCATCAGGTATTCCTGCGGGGAGACACCGGTTTTTTCTTTAAAGATCTTGGTCAGGTAAGAGCGATTAATGCCGATATTGCGGGCAACGTCACTGATTTTTATGTTGGAAAAATTTGCCTGGATATAGGTTATGGCCTTATCTACATAGGTATCGGTATTAATGTCGCTTTCGTGACGGGAAAGATGCTGTTTTTTGGATTCTGTCTCGATTGCCAAAGAGATGAAGGAAAGCAGCAGGGAAAGACGCTGCAGATCATTGGAAAGGGACATCTCCGGACGATCCAGAAGGTCTTTCACAAAGGAATAATATTCCTTCGGGTCCGCGTAACAGTCCCGCCAGTTGGTGCCCAGCTTCATACCGGCATTTTCGATGTATTTTTCGGCCTTATTGCCGTCAAAGGTCATCCAGCAGTAGACCCAGGGATCCCGCTCATCCGCCCGGTACCAGGTCTGCTCCCCGGGTTTGGTCACGAACATCTGCCCGCGGTGCAGCGGATAGGTGACACCATTCACATTCAGGATGCCCCGCCCGGCCAAAATCACATGCAGATGATAGCCGGCACGCTCTCCGCACTGGAACTCATACCCCGGAAGACACTTTTCCACCCCGCAGAGAGTCAGGAAAATATCGTCCGTCTGCTTCTCATGGTAAACCAGACAGCGGTAGAGATTGGTCTCATAGAGTGTGGAGATGGATTCGTTGGCGAGATGCATAATGTGAAATCAGAAATCAGAAATCAGAAATAGGAAATCATACAAAATCAGAAATAAGAAATCAGAAATCATCTTTTCCTCAAAATGTTACTTTTTTTATTTTGTTAAGGTCTGATAATTTACAGATATATAAACAATTTATAAAAGGAAGCTGATCGTTCATACCCCAAAATTTCTGATTTCTTATTTCTGATTTATTTAAGATTTCCGCCGGAAGTATTCGGGAATGCCTCCGGCGGTTTCATCTTTTATCTAACGTCTTTCGTCTAACGTCTAAACTACAGCTTCCCACCGGAGGTGGCGATACCTTCCACAAACTGCTTTTGGAAGATAACGTAGATGACGATCATCGGGACGACTGCCAGAACGGCAGCGGCCATCATGGTCGGATATTCGGAACCGTACTGACCCTGCATCTTTGCCAGACCGGCAGAGAGGGTGGTGGTTTCGATCCTCGGGCAGACGATCATCGGCCACATCAGATCCTTGAAGGCAAACAGGGCGGTGAAAATACCCAGGGAAACCATGGAGGAACGGGTCAGCGGCATCATGATGTTCAGGAAACGCTGTCCGATGTTGCAGCCGTCAATGGCAGCAGCCTCTTCCAGGTCCTTCGGCAGACCCTGATAACCGGTCTTGAGCAGGTAGGTACCGAAGGCGGTCACCAGACCCGGGAACACCAGACCCATGGCAGTGTTCAGCCAGCCCAGCTTGGAGGCCATGACATACTGCGGGATGATGAAGATCTGGGAAGGGATCATCATCTGGACCAGGATCAGGGAGAAGAAGAAGTTCTTCCCCGGGAATCGCAGACGTCCGAAAGCATACCCGGCCATGGTCGCCGTCAGACAGGCGAAGACCACACGGAGCAGGATCATGATCAGGGTGTTCTTGTACAGGGTAACGAAGTTATAGCTTTCCCAAACGGAAGCGAAGTTTTCCCAGTGCCAGCCGTTGGACGGGAAGATATAGAACGGGTCGACCGAAATCGCTTCCTGTGTGGTTTTCAGAGCGGTCAGGATCATCCACGCGAAGGGGACGAGCATAATGAATGCCATGATGCACAGAATAAGATACATAATGAACTTATTGAGTCTGGCTTGTGCGCGTGCGCTTTCCATATGTTATTCTCCTTTCCCCTTTAGTTGTAGAAGACCATCTTCTTTTCAAGCTTCTGCATGAAGAAGGTGACGATCATGATGAAAATAACGAGGACGATAACCACGGTAGCGCCATAGCCCTTGTTGTTCTGCGTGAAGGCATACGTGTAGAAAACGTACACGATGGACTGCACACTCTTCAGCGCGATATTCGTCTTATCCATGACCATGAACATCAGGTCGAAGATGGTCAGAGCGCCGATCAAACGGGTCTGAACGATGAAGAAGGTGGTGGGGCTCAGAAGCGGGACCGTGATATGGAAGAACTGGCGGATGCCGGTGGCACCGTCAATTTCAGCGGCCTCATAGTAGTCCCCCGGGATTTCCTGCAGACCGGAGATAAACAGAACCATGTTATAACCGATAACGGACCAGACACCGATCACGCCTACAGAGATCCAGGCGATCTTCGGGTCAGAGATCCAGGCGATGTTGGTATGGAACACATTGTTCAGCAAACCAAACTGCTGATTATAGAGCCATTTCCAGACCATGGCAACAGCTGCCGGAGCACAGACCATCGGCAGGAAGAAGATGGTGCGGAATGCGGATGTGCCTTTAAGTTTCTTGTTGAGGAATACCGCCAGAATCAAAGCGATAACAACGCCGAAAGGAACTTCAATGAGTGCGTATTTGATGGTATTCCACAGGGACTGCCAGGTCTCACTTGCGGCCAGCACGGTTTTGTAATTGTCAAACCAGACAAATTTCCCACCGCGTCCGAACGGGTCTGACTTGAAGAAAGACTGCCAGACAGTGTTAACAGCAGGGTAAAAGTTCAGGATGATCAAACCGATCATAGTCGGAGCAATGAAGCACCATGCCCATTTGGCTTCTGTTTTTTCCGCTGCTGTCATTTTTTTCAGGGAAGGT
>CAYWGX010000035.1:0-18334 GCA_964457635.1 uncultured Leptolinea sp. | reverse complement strand
AAATCAAGATTATCACGCAAGTCCAATTCCACCAAATAAGGAAGCTGCGTGAATGAATCCGGCACCTGGCCACTCAGCCGATTGCCGGAAAAATCGATCTTCGTAAGAGAATACAAGGCAGACCAGTTTTCGGGAAGTTCTCCATCCAAACCCGGCTCAAGATCAATGGCCGGATCAAAATCATCGGCATTCAGATAAAAATCAACAGCACCCGCATAATCCGGAGTCCACCCCAGCTGCGATTTTCTGTCATCGTCAAGATTATCACTGATCGTGATTTCCCGAAGCAGTGTAAAGGCATCAGACATGTCAGGTATTTCACCTGTCAGGTAATTTCCGCTCATTTCAAGAACTTCCAGTTTATCAAGATCTGTGAAGAGAGACTCGGGAAGCGGTCCCTTCATCAGTGTATCCCTGAAAACGAGGGATTTCAGGTCGCTAAAAGTAAGTAAAGCCTCGGGAAAGGTGCTGAAATACCAGGCGTTTTCAAATTTCAGCCCGGTCACCAGTCCATCTGTACACGTGATCCCGTACCAGGTATCACACGGGGTGTAATTACCCTCGGCAAACCAGCCGGACCGGCCTTGCCCAATAGCAGTCATCTCATCAAAAAGCTGGCGCAAAGCATACAGTTGATCATCATTGATTCCCTGAAAAACAGGAGCAGGCATCCCCTCGGATTCGGAACCCGGCTGCGCCTGCACGAATGACTGCTCAGGACCTTCCAGCGGTTCAGATGGCAGCCATTGTTCTTGTTCACTATCAATACCCTGCTGTTCCTGTATTTGCCCGTCTGTGGAAATTCCATTCTGATTTTCCGGAAGAGTTTGCTGATCCGGGGCCTGTTCCTGCGATACTTCACTGTATTCCTCTCCGGACGTAGGCTGCTCTTCCGGATTGTATATCGCATCAAACGCACAGGAGAAAACGAGCACAAGTAGAATCAAAAATACACATAAACGCTTTTTCATGATCTGCCTCTTTTTTCAATATATACATCTTTATTCTACCTGATAATCCCGGCAGAACCGTAAATGTCTGATTTATATACGCCAAACTTCCGCTGATTGTTCCCTGAAAAAGAAAAAGACGGGGCTCTGTCCCGTCTTCCGTTAATCTAATTTCAGTGTCTTACTGGTTATCGACTTTCATTTTATGCTGAACTTTACCGCGTTCCTCGGTATCCAGGATCTTCTTGCGGATACGGAAATTCAGCGGAGTGACCTCCAGCAGTTCATCCTCTGCCAGGTACTCAATAGCCTCGTCCAGGCTCATCTGGCGGATACCGTTCAGCCGGACTTCGATATCTTTGTTGGACTGGCGCATATTGGTCAGGTGCTTTTTCTTGCAGACATTCACGGCCAGATCACTGTCGCGAAGACTTTCCCCGACGACCATGCCTTCATAAACATCTACCCCCGGACCGATAAAGAGCATGCCGCGTTCTTCCGCGTTTTTCAGTCCATAGGTCGAGGTAGTACCGTTCTCCCAGGCCACGATGGAGTTAGTCACCCGTCCCTGGATCGGACCGGCATAGGGAGCATATTCCAGGAAATTCTCGTTCAGCACGCCCATACCATGGGTAGCAGTCAGGAACTGATAACGGAATCCCAGCAGACCGCGGGTCGGGACCACATAACTCAGATGGGTGGATCCGTCGTTATTGTCCACCATGTTCTGCATCCGGCCCTTGCGCTGTCCCAGCATTTCCACAACGGTCCCGACTGTATCCGGACTGGTATCGATGTCCACTTCTTCGAAAGGTTCCAGTGTTTCGCCGTTTACACCCTTCATGAAGATCACTTCCGGACGGGAAACCTGGAATTCATAGCCTTCCCTGCGCATGGTTTCAATCAGGATCGCCAGGTGCAGTTCCCCTCTGCCGGAAACCACGAACTGATCCGCACTGTCGGTATCCTCGACCCGAAGCGCAACATTATTGCGCAGTTCATCATAAAGACGTTTGCGCAGGTTGCGGGATGTCCCGTACTTGCCTTCATTTCCGGCAAAGGGCGAGGTATTCACACCAAAGGTCATCTTGACCGTCGGCTCTTCCACATAAATCGCAGGCAGGGTGTCCTGATGTTCCGGGTCAGTGAGCGTATCCCCGATGGAGATTCCCTCCAGACCGGCGATCACGACGATATCCCCGGCATCAGCCTCATTGGTTTCCACCTTGGTCAGACCGTTGTAGGTATAAAGATAACGGGCAGCCTGCCGCTCGACTTTTCCATCGGGTGTCAGACGTGTCATGGCTTCACCGGCATGGATCTTCCCGCGGTTAATGCGGCCGATAGCTGAAAGTCCTCGGTAGTCGTCATAGGCGATATTAGTGACCAGCATCTGGAAAGGTTCATCCACATCCACTTCCGGCCCCTTGATGTTTTCAAGGATCACATCAAAAAGCGGCTGCAGGTTCGGCCCCAGGTCGGTAGTCAGCCCGGCACGGCCTTCAATGCCATTGGCATAGACGACCGGAAAGTCACACTGTTCATCGCTGGCGCCCAGCTCCACGAAAAGATCGAAGGTCTTATTCAGTGTCGTGTCCGGGTCGGCATCCCGGCGGTCCATCTTGTTGATGACAACGATGACCTTATGGCCCAGCGCCAGCGCCTTTTTCAGTACAAAGCGGGTCTGAGCCATCGGACCTTCCGCAGCATCCACCAACAGCAGCGCTCCGTCCACCATGTTCATCACACGTTCCACTTCACCGCCGAAATCCGCGTGCCCGGGGGTGTCCACGATGTTGATCTTCACCAGTTCACCGGTTTTCGGGTCCGGGATGGTGATGGCGGTGTTTTTAGAAAGGATCGTGATCCCGCGTTCCCGTTCGAGGTCATTAGAGTCCATCACACGCTCCGTCAGCTGCTGGTTTTCGCGAAAAACCTTAGCCTGACGCAAGAGCTGATCCACAAGTGTTGTTTTGCCATGGTCGACATGAGCGATGATGGCAACATTCCGTATATCTTTTCTTTCCTGTAGCATTCTTTTCCTGTTCTCTTCTGGTATCATCAGGGTAAAGGCAAAGCCTTTTTATCAATATCACAACTAAATTCACACAAAATTATATCGAATTTCAGAAAATTTCACTGAATAATGTCATGTTTTTATGATAATTTTTGTCATTTTGTCATTCTGTGAAATGTAACCTCATGTGAAGCACAATGTCGGAAATTCTCAAATAATATTATATTTGACAGCAAGCTGAAAATGGGGTATAATCAAATTGAATAAAAAATGAGGTGCCGCCGGGAACGGTCTGGCCTTCTTATACGACTAAGAGAAATAGCCGTTTAGTCGGTCAAAACTGGGACGGCTATTTCTGTTTAAGAGATTTCACATCAGTCTTTTTGTCACGGCCGATCCGGTATCCCAGTGTAAAAACCGAAACACACAAACCGATCACGGCAATAAATTCACCGAATGTTAACATCCCATTTACCCTCCTTTCCGGTCAGACTCGATGCTCTTTGCATCGGTACTTCCCATACACGGAGGGGCTAAACAGTCAGTTCCTCCGTATAAGCCGGAAGGCCAGTCCGTCCCCCGTGTCTCGCGACACCTCACTACCTTTCTACCATACAAACGGAATAAAACGCCCATGATGATGTGTCTTCAGAGCCGATTTTCCCATTGCCTCGTGCTGCATTTCACTACCTCGCCAAATGGTAAGTGTCAAACAGTATAATTCGTCACCGAGGACGGTTCTGTGTACCGTCGTGAGGCCGCTCGTCTAAAACTTTATTCGGCACGCAGAAACATTTTTTCAACGAAAAGTTCAATGTTTATAAAAAATTTATAATTGTCCCTTATAATTTGTAGTAATGATAAAAACAGATAATTAAACAAGGACCTATTTTATATAATGAAAAAAGCACTGATATTGACAGCGGACGCGGGGTTCGGGCATCGAGCGGCGGCCAACGCCATCGCCGATGCGCTGAAGCGCTATCCCGATCCTGCGATTGAACCAACGACCGTAAACCTGCTTGATGATCCCGCAACACCTCAGTGGCTGCGAAACACCCAGTCCGATTTTGACAAGATCGTCCGGGACACACCCGGTGTGTATGAAGTTGCTTATGACCAGTCCGACAAAGCGGGGCCTACCACCGTCGCTCACCTGGGGCTGGCCGCGATGCTCTATAATCCGCTCAACAAAGCCATCAAAGAAGTCGAGCCGGATGTGATCATCAGCACCTACCCTCTGTACAGCGGACCGGTGCAGGCCTGGTACATGCGGAATGAGTCCCTTGTCCGCACCAAAGACGGAGATCAATATCTCAACAGCAATACGAAGAAGAAACACATTCCATTCATCCATGTCATCACGGACCTTTATTCCGTTCACTCCATCTGGTTCAGCTACGCACCGGACCGGATCTGTGTAGCCACAGAAAAAGTACGCATGGACGCCATCCAGTTCGGCTGTCAGCCGGGAAATGTGGTCGTCACCGGCATCCCGGTTCGTCCTGACATCACAGAGATCCACACGGAAAAAGCAAAGCTTCGCTCACTCTATAATCTCGACCAGAAACTGCCGTTGATGCTGGCTGTCGGCAGCAAACGTGTCACCTCCATGATCGACTATCTCAACGTGGTCAACCATAGCGGATATCCAATCCAGATCGTCATGGCTGCCGGCGGAGATGATGGCCTGTACCGTCAAATGAAAGAAATAGAATGGCACATCCCGGTAAAGATTTACAATTACTGCAATACGCTGCCTGAACTGATGCTGGCTTCAGATATGATTCTCACCAAAGCCGGCGGACTGATCACCAGTGAAAGCCTGGCAGCGGGACTGCCGATGCTGCTCTGCGATGTACTGCCCGGACAGGAAGAAGGCAATGCAAAAGTGGTCGAAGACAGCGGTGCAGGAAAACTGCTGCGCACCCAGTTGGATCTGTTGGAAATACTTTGTCACATGTTTATGGACGACGGCACCAAGCTCAAAACCATGCAGCAAAAAGCCAGACAGATCGGCAAACCCAACGCCGCAAGGGACATCTGCAAAATGGCAGAAAAGCTGATCGCGGAAGAAGATGGTTTAAGATTGTAGGATGCAGGATTCAGAGGTCAGGATTCGGACATCCTATTCATCGAATCGGATTATAATTTTACATAAAGAAAACTCTTTGAAAGGAAAGCAATAGTTGGGAAGCGAGCTATTCTGCCCACTGACCACGAAACACTGAACACAATATTATGCCTATTTACGAGTATATCTGCAAAGACTGCAATCAAAAATTTGAAGCTGTACGTGCTTTTTCACAAGCTGATGCGCCCATCAAGTGCAGCAGCTGCGGCGGAGAAAACACAAAACGCACCGTCTCCAAGTGCTGGGCAATCGGAAACGGCGGAAATATGCATTTGGAAACAACGGTTTCCGGAGGCAGCTGTGCCGGCTGTTCCGGCGGGAACTGCGCTCACTGTCATTCCTGAAACATTTTCTGATGACCCAACAGCGAAGCGAGTGGAAATTCCTCTGCAGCGACGGACAAATCGAGATGATCCGTTCGCGGCTTTCAGCTATATTGGCTCATGACCCTCACGCAGAACCCGATGGTTCCTATACAGTTCACAGCCTATACTTTGATGATTATTGGAACAGCTGTGCAGCAGGGAACGAGTCAGGCAATGGATTGCGCTGTAAATACCGGATCCGCTGCTATGGGAACAGTTCCGGAGGACTGCATTTTGAACGGAAAGAAAAATGCTATGGATACGGCAGCAAACTAAGCTGTGCCATTTCTCCTGAAGAGTATAGAAATCTCATCGCCGGGAATTACAGTGAAGTATTCTGGAGCACAGAGGAGACTCTTCTAAAAAAGTTTTGTACTCTTTCCATGATGCGGTTTTTCACGCCCAAAGTCATCGTAGACTACAAACGTACTGCTTTTGTCGAACCTGCAGCCAACATTCGCATCACACTGGATCAGGATATATGCGCAGCTCCTGAATGTTCTGAATTTCTAAACGGCTCTTACTTCAACATACCAATTCTCGGAAAAAATCAGAACATTCTTGAGGTAAAATTTGATGAAATCCTGCCGAGCTGGCTGAAAAGAATGATTGAGAGCCTTCGGCTTCAACAGACCACCTTTTCCAAATATTATCTGGGCAGAAAAAAACTGGAGAACCTGTTGTAATGAATATCTTACAGAATATACTTGAACAAATCGCTGTTTCCTTCAAAAATGATGCGGTTTCAACCACGACCATTTTATCCGTACAGCTGATGGTCCTGGTGCTGTCCATCTATGAATTTCTGATTTACAGGCTTGTGTCTCATCGGAATTTCTACAACAGGTCTTTCAACATTTCCATCTCCGTTCTGCCGTTTTTCATTGCAACCATTATCCTCTGTCTGCAATCCAACCTGGTGATCACACTGGGGACCATCGGAGCTCTTGCTATCATCCGTTACCGAACCGCTGTAAAAGATCCTGTTGATATGATATACATACTTTGGTCAATCCATACAGGGATCATATGCGGCTGCCAGCTTTATGAAATTGCGGTTCTGACCTCGCTGGTCGTAACGATCCTGCTTTTGGTTATGGAACATTTACCTTTCAGCAGAAAACCATTTATTCTTGTCATCAATACAAAGAAAAACGCTGATGAGCTTCAGAAAACCACACAGCAGGAAATCACTTCATGTCTGAAACAATATACAAAATCATATAAAATCAAAAGCCGCAATTATTCCGGTGATGGAGTCAATTATGCGATAGAGCTGTCAATTAAAGATCCGGATGCACTGGCGGTAAAACTTCACGGGATCGATGGTATTGAACGATTTTCGATCATTCAGTATGATGCGGAAGATATTCTCTGATCAACGTATAAAATGAAACGCATTTTTACTGCCTTCATTTTTATTCTTTCTTTCTGTCTATTCATCGGCATCATTTTCAACAATACGGATCAGTTCCGGTTTGAAGATCTTCTTATAACGAAAGATGAATATGAAGTCCTGAAAGCCAGCCACAACAAATCAGTACAGGATATGCTGGATGCGATTTCATTTAACAACACACCGCTGATTTTTGATGAGCTGACAGACCGCTGGTTTTATTCTTTGTCCGCGGATGCAGCTGCTATAAACCCATCTGTTGGGTTCAACGGTGCTGAAAAGAACATCAGAATCGCTTTTTCCCAACAAATTATTCCCGGAGAACCCACAGAATTCATCGCTTATAACGAAAGTGAATACAAAACCTATACCTTGGTAATAACCACTTTACCGCTGGCACAAATCAATTGTGATAAAGAATTTCTTTCAATACAAAACAACGTTCCGGAAACCGATCTGTCCATAGATCTGACAGAAAAAACTTTTCCCATGCAGTTCACGCTGGTCGATAACAGGCCGAATGCAATACAATCCATGGTAGTTTCAAATGGATTGATCCATCTGCACGGAGCGGGAACCCTGCATCACCCAAAAAAGAGTTTTCGCATCACTTTATTGGAAAAAACTGCCGGAAAAGATCAGCAGGAAAATAAAACCGCGCTTCTCGGTATGCGTCAGGACGGGGACTGGCTGCTCTATCCGGCATATAATGATCAGGAGAAAATCCGTAATGTTTTTTCCACAAACCTTTGGTATACTTCCTGCGCGGATGATAACAGCTTTAACCTGATATACGGCAATCAATATCGTTTTGTTGAACTATTTCTAAATAATCGTTATTGGGGTTTATATGCGCTTGGATTTCCAATCGACACTAAACAAATGAGAATATTTCCCGATAATCAGGGACATTATGAGGAATTTCTCTTTAAGCAAAAAGCATTTGGGCCTAAAACCGAAAACCTTGATCCGGGATATGATGGCTTTATCATTCAGCATGAAATGAGTGAACCGGATCTCAACAACGGGATTCTGATTTTAAAGATGTACTTTTCCCAGCTGAAAAACGGAGCTGCCGGAAGGTTTTGGCATAACGATGAACTAAACGTAATTGATATTTGGCTCTTTACAAAGCTTGGGCAGGGATATGACACAGTACGGATTCCCGGAATGACAAAAAATATGATGGTAGCTATCAAAAAAAGCGATAACGGCAGAAAAATCCTCTTCGCTCCATGGGATATGGATATCTATTGGGGAAACATCAATGACCAAACCGCGAAAAATATGACCATACCATATGCTTTGTCACCGGACGACAACAGCTATGAAATGACAGTCAATCCGGTGTCGATTTTGCGTGAAACTGACCCGGATGTAAACGAAAAGATCAGAGAACGTTATGCAGCACTCAGATCCGCCGGATGGTCAGACCGGAAAATCGATGAGATGCTGGACGGATTCGAACAGGATATTTATACTTCAGGCGCATATCACCGTGACATGGAACGCTGGCCGGATGGGAGTTATCAGGATCCGCAGATAGGGCTCTCAATATTCCGGGAATATGTGCACGCCCGGCTGAAGTCCATGGACAGCTATATCAATGGTCTTCAGATAAACGAATAAAATACCGCAGTAATCTTATTCCTCTCTCTTTTGTAAAATTCTCCTGTATAATAGTAATTGTTCAGAGCCGGAAAACCGGCAGGTGTGGGCCCCCACATGCTCCGGTCTGGACCGACAAACAAAAATATAAGGACAAATTCATACCATGAAAATGAACCATTTTTTATCTATCGCTGATTACAGCGAACCGGAATTAATGCACATTCTCGATGTATCCAAACAGCTGAAAGCGGAACTTAAAGCCGGCGGAAATCAGCCGATCCTCGCAGGAAAGACCCTGGCACTGGTATTTCAGAAATCCAGCCTGCGCACACGTGTCAGCTTCGAGATCGGTATGCACCAATTGGGCGGTTACGCCTTTTATCTTTCCCCGGACGAGATCGGTCTCGGCAAACGGGAAGCAGTTAAGGATGTCGCACAGGTTCTCGGCGGTTACGTCGATGCCATCATGGCCCGCGTCTTCGAGCACAAACACCTGCTGGAACTGGCCCAATATGCAGGCATCCCGATCATCAACGGACTTTCCGACTACAATCACCCCTGTCAGGGCATGGCTGATGCACTGACCATCATTGAAGAATTCGGCCAGATGAAGGGCATCCATGTCTCCTTCATCGGTGACGGTAACAATGTGGCAGTCTCCCTGATGCATATCTGCGCCAAAATGGGTGCCAACTTCACCATCGCCAATCCGGAAGGTTACGATATGCCCGCGGAAGCCATTCAAATGGCTGAAGTGTTTGCCGCTGAATCCGGTTCCAAACTCACCTTCCTGCGCGACCCGAAGGAAGCCGCTCATGGAGCACAAGTTCTCTATACCGACACCTGGGTCAGCATGGGACAGGAAGCCGAAAAAGCTGTCCGCGAGAAAATCTTCCAACCCTATCAGGTCAATCAGGCACTGGTTGATCTGGCTGACAAAGACGCTATCGTGATGCACTGTCTGCCCTCTCACCGTGGCCAGGAGATCACCGATGAAGTTCAGGACGGTCCGCACTCCCGTGTCTTCCCGGAAGCTCATAACCGCCTTCATGCTCAGAAAGGCGTCCTCGCCTGTCTGCTTGGCGGTATGTAAGGATACCCCGCCCGGCGGGGAATAAATAAAAGAAATTTTCAGCCGAAACTGTATAGTTTCGGCCATTTTTTCATTATATTTCCATCAAAATAATATATAATTACTTAACGTTATTATAAATTCTCTTTCCAATTCCCATTCAGAAAGGACAAACGATGGACAAACCGATCAATATGAATGCAAAAAAACTTGGCTTCGGACTCATGCGTCTGCCAAAAAAGGGTGATTCGATTGACATCGAACAGACCAAAGAGATGGTCGATCTTTTCATGGCTGCCGGTTTCACCTATTTCGATACTGCCTTTGTTTATTCCGGCAGCGAAGATGCTATACGACAGGCCCTCGTGGAACGCTATCCGCGGGAAAGCTTTACCCTTGCTACCAAGATGGCCGCCTGGTCCGGCTGCAAGACCCGTGAGGATGCCATCAACCAATTCGAAACCTCACTCAAACGCACCGGTGCCGGTTATTTCGATTATTACCTGCTGCACAACCTTGGGGTTGTCCGAACCAAATTCTTTGAAGACTTTGACATCTGGTCCTTCGTGAAACAGCAAAAAGCGGAAGGGAAAATCAAACACATCGGCTTTTCCTTCCACTCCAACGCGGAGGAACTGGAAGAGATCCTCATCGCTCATCCGGAAGCTGAATTTGTGCAGCTGCAGATCAACTACGCCGACTGGAACAGCGGGGACATTCAATCCCGCCGGGTCTATGAAACAGCGAGAAAATACGGAAAACCGGTAGTGATCATGGAACCCGTCAAGGGAGGTCTGCTGGCCGACCCGCCGCAGAGTGTAGCAAAAATTCTGAAAGATGCCGATCCCGCTGCCTCTTACGCCTCCTGGGCGATCCGCTTTGCAGCGAGCCATGAGGGAATCCTAGCAGTGCTGTCCGGCATGAGCAATGTGGAACAGATGCAGGATAACATTTCCTATATGAAAGATTTCCGTCCGCTCAATGAAAAAGAGCAGGAAGTGATTACACAAGCCCAGGCGGAAATCGCCAAGTATCCGCTCATTCCCTGCACCGACTGCAAATACTGCGCGAAGGTCTGCCCGATGAACATCGGTATCCCCGCAACCTTCTCAGCCCTGAACATCCTGACACTTTATAACGATATATATCGAGCCCAGGGACGGGAAAAGTTTCACGTGTCAGCCATGGGATTTGCCCGCGCTGATCAGTGCATCAAATGCGGACAGTGCGAAGAAGTATGCCCGCAGCATATTGAGATCCGCAAACATCTGGAAGAAGCGGTGGAGAAACTTTTTTAAGGTAACAGGTAACAGGGAAAAGGGAAAAGGTGTTAGGTGTTTTCCCTGTTCCCTGTTACCTGTTTTAAAGTTTGTTGACAAAGCGCTGAAGCAGCTGGAGAATGAGCATCAGGATGATAGGGCTCATGTCAAACATGCCAAAACTTGGCATAAAGCGCCGAATCGGATCCAGCAGCTGGTTGATAAATCCGTCGATCCACTGTCTGAGGGGAAAGTCCGGTGAAACAAACCAGGACATGATGCAGTAAAGCAGCAGCAGCGACGTTGTCGCGTTGATCAACAAAGAGAGGAAAATTTTGATAAAACCCATAATGCCCTCAAAAGGAGTGAGGAATTAGGAGTAAGGAATAAGGAGTTTTCCTGAAACCTATATCCTATATTCTACATCCTATATCCTATTTTCTATATTCTCTCGGTCCGACAAGTGCCGTTCCGATGCGGATGATGGTGGCTCCTTCCTCCACCGCCACAGGATAATCAGAGCTGGTTCCCATGGAAAGCTCTGTAAGAGTAGAGCCGCAGTGCTTGTTCAGATAATCCGCGATGTGCCGGGTCCGTACGAAATATCTGCGGTTGACCTCCGCTTCATCCGTATAAGGCGGCAGGATCATCAGCCCGCGAACATCCAGATGCGGCAGCTTCATGATATTCTCAAAATCAGCCAGAAATCCATCCGGGATCGTGTCATCCGAAAAATGCCAGCCGCTTTTGGAATCCTCATTTCCCACATTGCACTCGATCAGCACCGGCAGCACCCGGTTCCGCTCCGCGCAGAGCGTCTCCATCTTTTCTGCGATCTCCGGCCGGTCCAGTGAATGAAATCCATCAAAGAGCTCCGCAACGATTTTCGCCTTGCGGCTCTGCAGGTGGCCGATCATCGCCAGTTTTGCCTCCGGATCTGCGCGGAAAGCATCGATTTTTCCGACAGTTTCATCCGGGTAGTTCTCCCCGAAACAATGAACACCTGCTTCAATCAGGCTGCTCACTACCTCTGCAGGCTTTGTCTTCGTCACCGCCATCAGCGTCACATCCGCAGCCTTACGCCCGGAGCGTTCGGAAGCAATTTCGATATTTTTCCGAATTGTTTCAATATTTTTTTGAATCGTCGATATATTCAGCATATTATCAATCTTATGCTCCCAACCCGAATTCACCAATGTATCAAGAAACAGTCAAACTGCGCCGATTCCTGCCCCTGACTCCTATATCCTATATCCTGTTTTCACCATTCACCTTGATTAAGACACCATACCGACCGGACTTGCCATGATCTCCGCGATGGGAAAACCACTCTTCTTTATGGCAGACTGTACAAAGCTCAGCCATCTCAATCTTCTGTACACCCTGTTCTTCCAGCAGGATACGGTTCGCCTTCCAAAGATTCAGAAAAATGCGGTCATCGCGAATTTCGCTAATTTCATTATAACGCTTTCCGAAGGATTTGCGGAAAGGTTCAGCCACATCTTCCTTTACCTCAAAATGACAGGGACCGATCGACGGACCGATTCCGGCAAGCACATTGCACGGATCTGTGCCGTAAAGCTTCCGCATATTTTTCAGGGTCAGGGCACAGATATTATCCAGTGTACCAGGCCAGCCCGCATGACAGATTCCGACTGCTTTGTTTACCGGGTCATAAAAGATCACCGGCACACAATCGGCAAAACGCTGAACCAGGGTGACTTCCGGCCGATTCGTGATCAGCCCATCCGCCCGCAGCGGATATTTCACCGAAAGACTGCGGGGAACCTCTGCCGCGATTACCGTCCGGCAATGGTACTGCCAGCCGTCATAACGGGTCTTCAGGTCCAGTCCGAAAACATCAAACATCCTGCGCAGGTTTTCCAGCACATTCTCAGCGGTATCTCCCAACGTTGTCGCCATATTCAGCGAATCAAAAGGCTCCGGACTCACTCCGCCAAGACGAGTGAAAAAACCATGGGTGATTCCCGCCTCGCAAAAAGATTCAAATTGATAATATTTCAGCCCGTTTTTTTCGTTTGCTATCATTTCATTCCACAGTCAACTTTCTGAACGCAATGTTTGTTCCAATGTCGGCAGCAGGTACCAGCAGGTCAAAAATCCAAACAGAGCACCGGTAAGCGTCCGCAGAAAAGGCGTACTCTCCCGAGCAGTCAGTACAGGGATAAGCCGGCTTGCCAACTGCCAAAGTCCATCAGCTGCCATCGGCAGCACGCCGATAATCAGCCATAATTTCCAGTCAACACGCCTGATGCGGTTCCGGCTTAGGAAGAAGATCAGGCTGAAGAGTCCCATTGCCGCATATATGGCCGTATCCCGCTGACAAACCGCCATCTTATAGCCCATTCCCGGGGTACCGTAAAAAGCCCGCGGATGTATTTCTGCAAGCGCCATACCGGAAGCCTCTTCAATACTTTTTATTCCGGGTTCTCCTTTCAGCGGATAATACGGCTGTTCTCCGCCCAGATACCATGATCTCCATGGGTACTGGTGACAGAGAAAATGAAAGCCTTTATAAACCACTGCCGCAGCAGTGGCATGTCCGTTCAGCATCAGCCGGGCAGGCAGCAGCGCCATCCCGATATAGAAGATAAAAACAAACGCGAACAGCAATGCATATCCGCGTCTGATAATCCGACTTCCAAGCCTGACGACCTGTTTCACTTCAATTCACGACCTCGACCTTTGTTCCCTGCAGTCCGGCTGCCACAATATCCATATCCCCCGGATCCAGCGGGACATAAGGATTTGTCCAGCGGTAGATCCACTTAGCATCTTCGTTGCGGCAGTTGATGCAGCCGTGCGAACGGGCAACGCCAAAACTCGCATGCCAAAAGACCCCATGGATAGCAGCACCGCCGGGAGCGAACATGAAATTCCAGGGAACGCCCGGAGTGTCCCAACCGCCGCTGAGAGACCCTGACATATGCAGAGAAATCAGCTTCCGATGCGGAGAATGGTTGCCGGTGGGCGTAGCATAATTATCGGTCATCTGCCCATCATCTCCATAGACCCGTCCTGACGACATGCGGCAGAAATACACCTCATCTTTGCCCTCATAACAGGTCAGGGTCTGATAGGTCAGGTTCGCCAGAATGCGCTTTTCCTCTGCTTCCGGATGTATCTGGGAAACATCTTCTTCCCGGATACGGCGGAACCCTCTGCCGTCTGCATACACTTTATCACCGTAGGTCCCGTAAAGCTCATTGGCACGATACATCACCGTGCCATCATAACTGGTGCGGATATCATCGATCCAAAAGACCTGTCCATAATACACACGCGGATTGTGATTATAAATGGACTGATACCAGGGTGAGACAGGATCTCCATCAAAGCTCAAGCCTACATAAGGAACCGTGACCTCAGCCCAGAAACCCTTGCCCATGGATGTTTGCGGCAGATCACTCTCCAATCCGTTCGGTTCATTCTTCACTTCCTGCACATTCGGGGAAAAGGCATAACCATAGGGAGTCTCATACCAGGTGGCGATCGGCGTTCCTGCAGGAGCTTCTCCGACTACCTTGCGATAGATCGGGAAGAGCGCGTCTTCGTAAACGAACTTTACGATCGGTGCGTCTGCGGATGGGCGGGAACGGAAGTTCAGAATACCGCCGGAGCAGTTCCGGCCCAGAAACTCCGCATCCGGGAAATTGTCCAATGCAGCAGCGCCAGCCAGATGCGTTCGTGCAATGCCTGCTTCCACATCCTTCGGCAGCAAAAGCATTCCCGCCGCAGCTGCAGTGGCTTTCAAGAAATCCCGGCGAGATATGCTTTTCTTCATTCTTCCTTCTTCATTCTTCATTATTTACATTATTTATCTGTTTTCTCTAATGTCTAACGTCTTACGTCTTCATTCCTCTGACCGCCGCTGCGCATCCCGTTTGGCGATCGTTTCCCGCTTGTCATAGAGCTTTTTCCCTTTTGCAAGACCGATTTCAACCTTGGCCAGACCATGTGTCAGGTAGACCCGCAGCGGGATCACCGTCACCCCCTTCATGCGGACTTCATTCCAGATCTTGCGGATCTCTCGCCTGTTCAGCAGCAGTCTGCGGTTCCGGGTTGGATTATGTCCAAAGCGGCTCGCCGGGTCATAAGGCGCGATATGTGCGCCTACCAGCCAGGCTTCTTTGCCGTCTTCGATTTTTACATAAGCTTCTCCGAGGCTCATCTGACCGGCACGAACAGATTTGATCTCACTGCCCATCAGCGAAATACCTGCCTCGTAGGTCTCCAATATAAAATATTCAAACCGCGCTTTGCGGTTGGTAGCAACAACTTTTTCACTCATGAGTTCTATTTTAACACGATTCGTGAAAAAGAACCACTTGACAAGCTGTTTTAATTGCACTACAATCGTAATGCAAGCAGAAAAAACAATGAACAAACAAGCCGTCTATCAGGTTCGAAATGATTCTCCTGTAAGGAAACTTCTCTTATGATTTCAGCCGTTATTATGCCGCATCCGCCGATTGCGCGGGAACTGGTCGGACGCGGGGAAGAGAAAAAGATTCAGTCCACATTGGATGCTTACCGCACCGCATCCCGCCAAATCGCAGAATATGCACCGGAGACCATAGTTGTCATTTCTCCCCACAACATTTTCTATCGTGATGCCTTCTATATATCTCCCGGTGAAACCTATAGCGACAGTCTTGCCCGTTTCGGTGCTGCTGCGGACCGGATCTCGATACCCTATGACGCGGAACTTAGAGACGAAATCATCCGCTTATTTAACGAAGAAAACATTCCCGTGGCACAGGACCGCCGCTATGCGAATGAGGCTGACCATGGCTCACTGATTCCGCTGCTATATATCAATGAATGCTATACCAACTACCGAGTCGTCCGTATTGCCCCCTCGCTTCTCTCCGATGAAACCCTCATCGAAGCCGGACGGCTGATCGAACGGGCAGCCGCACATGTCGGACGGAAGATCACCCTGCTGGCCAGCGGCGACCTCTCGCATAAATTACTGGCGGAAGGGCCTTATGGATACGTAAAAGAAGGTCCGGAATTCGACCGTCGCGTCACAGAGATGATGCGGGATGGAAACCTCAAGGCGTTTCGTGAATTCACCCCGGAATTCCGTGACCGCTGCGCGGAATGCGGACTTCCCGGCTTCATCATGCTCTCCGGTGCATTGGGAAATTATCATATCAAGCCTAATTTTCTCTCCTACGAGGGGCCCTTCGGAGTCGGCTATGCCATCTGCACTTTTGACTGTGAGGATGCCTGTGTACAGCTGGCAATCGATTCCCTCGAGAAATTTATCCGCAGCGGGAAGCGGCTCTCTCGTCCGGATGACCTGCCGGATTGGATGACAAAACAGCGTTCAGGGGTCTTCGTCTCCCTGCACAAGCACGGCGACCTGCGCGGCTGCATCGGGACAATTATGCCCTGGTCTGACTGCGTCGCCGATGAGATCATCTCCCTGGCAGTGGAAGCCGGCACCCGGGATCCACGGTTTTATCCCGTCACCGCAGACGAGCTGCCGGAACTGGAATACAACGTGGACGTGTTATCCACGCCGGAACCGGCAGAGCGCAGTCAATTAGACGCCAAACGCTACGGCGTCATCGTCACCAACGGTCACCGCAGAGGATTACTGCTCCCCGATTTGGATGGTGTAGACACACCCGGGCAGCAGATCGCAATCGCCCTGCAGAAAGCCGGCATCCGGGCTGATGAACCATACGAACTCGAACGATTCACCGTAGAAAGACACAGATTATAAAAAATCAGAAATCAGAAATAAGAAATCAGAAATGTAACTAATCAATAGGGACACCGGGGACGGTAGACATATGTCCCAGGCTTGGGACAATGGGAACTGTCCGAAATGTGTCCCGTGACAGGTCTCTGAACAGTTATTGAAAAAAAAGAAACCAGAAATTTGGATGGAAGTCTATTCGAGATCCGGAATGTGATGGTTATAATTCGATGAAAGAGATAATCAAATTGATTCAGGACGGACAGGAAGATGAGTAAACACTGCAGTATTTGTTTTCATCACTGCAACCTTCGGGAAGGCGGACTGGGCTATTGCAAAGCCCGGATGCTTCGAGAAGGGGAAAACGTCAGCCTGAATTACGGAAAGATCACCGGCCTGGCACTGGACCCAATCGAGAAAAAACCGCTGGCACGTTTTTATCCCGGCAGTTATATTCTCTCCCTCGGCAGCTGGGGCTGCAACATGCGCTGCCCCTGGTGCCAGAATGACTCCATTTCCCGGGGACATACCCGTTCAGTTCACATCACCCCGGAACAAATCATCGAACGGGCACTGGAATACCGGCCTTCAGGGAACATCGGTATCGCCTATACTTACAACGAACCGCTCATCATGCCGGAATTCATCCGTGATACGGCCTTTCCCGCCCATAAAGCAGGACTGAAAAACGTACTGGTAACCAACGGCATGGCCAACCCGGAAGTACTCCGCGATCTGCTCCCAGCTATTGACGCCCTGAATATCGATCTCAAAACCATCCATGCTGATCAGTACAAGAAAATCGGCGGGGATCTGAACACGGTGCTGGAAAACATCCGTCTCTCTGCAGAAAGCGCTCATGTGGAGGTCACTACGCTGATCGTTCCGGGATTCAACGATGATGATGCCGAAATGACCGAACTGGCCGGAACTCTCGCAGCCATTGATCCCGAAATCCCGCTGCACGTCACCCGCTTCTTCCCGGCCGGTGAAATGCACACCACTCCGCCCACCCCGGTTCAAACGGTATACCATCTTGCGGAAATCGCGAGAAGCATTTTAAACCATGTTTTTGTCGGTAACTGCTAAGTTGTCTGACAAATATGTGATTTTTACCTGCTGAAAACCTGATTTTCTGCCATTGTCTGGCTGTTATTTCTCGTTACAATTAATAGAAGAATGATTTTGAAATAACGGAGGGAAACCAATGCCGAAGAAAAACATCACCATCATCAAAACCCCGAAAATGCTGCTGCCAAACGCATCAGTAGATATGTCCAAATGGGCAGTGATCGCCTGCGATCAATACACATCCAACAAAACCTACTGGGACAAAGTCGAAGCCCTGGTCGGGGATGCACCGTCCACCCTTCACATCACCTTCCCGGAATACTACCTCGGCAAGATCGACGAAGCGAAAAAGATCACCGACATCCAGGCAGAAGAACGCAAATATCTCGCGGAAAATCTCTTCGATGTTCATCCGGGCATGATCCTGGTGGGGCGCCACATCGATAACGGAATTCGCTGGGGACTGATGCTCACCATCGATTTGGAAGACTATGATTACACGAAAACCTCCACCAGCTGGATCCGCGCCACCGAAGGAACCGTAGCCGAGCGTATCCCGCCCCGGGTCAAGATCCGCGAAGGTGCCCCGCTGGAAGTGCCGCACATCCTGGTTCTCGTTGATGACAGCGAAAAGAAGCTCATCGAACCGCTCATCGCGCAGCGGGACAAAATGAAGAAAGTCTATGACTTCGACCTGATGATGGGCAGCGGCCACATCACCGGCT
>CAYWGX010000034.1:0-18424 GCA_964457635.1 uncultured Leptolinea sp. | reverse complement strand
AGTCCCTGACCGGGTGCTGAATAGTTACCAATTTTCTTAGAAAACGCTGATTAATCCAACATGCCTCAAGAGGCGCCACGATAAATGTATTTCCTGCGATGTGTCATGGTGACGGAAGGAACCGTCCCCAATGGCACATTTAATTCTTGAATAAAGTTTTCTTTATTCAGAGATTAAATATTGCTGACGTTTTCAGATGAAAAAGCTCAGATGATCCTGGACTAATTCCGGGACATACCAACAGAAGGGGGACAGACCCGTCAGAGCCTGTCCCCCTTCTGAAGTGTTGCAAAACTTTGAATTATGAGCTTCGCTCATCAGATGCGGGGCCGGAACTTCGTTCCTGTGTGATCTCAAAAAGCACATCGGCAAAATCGCCCTCGATGCAAACGGACTGATTTTCGATCTCCGACGGACAAAATGCATCATCATAATTCAAACACGCATAAACCGCATTCGGATTGGCCATAGTCCGCTGCCAAAATGGATATTTTATGATCACCGGGGTGTTGCCGCCAACGCCTATCTCCATATACAGAACATGGTCATTTTCGTGTTCGGAAAGGAAATCCGCATAGGCGGAAGAGGCCTGATGCCAGCCGGAATCTTCAACGAAAGTATCATCAGAGCGCAGATTCATTGTGACCGGATCCCCATTCGGAGCAGCCGGGATCAAAGCGGTCGGAATATGGGGCATAATTTCTTGATTCTCCGGTACGCAAAAGATCCCGTTTTCATCCCTGACAAATCCCTGAGCCTCCATCGCACGCATTGTCCAGACTTCATTATCGTAGGTTTGCGGGACTTTTAGATCAACAGATTGAAACAACCCATAGTCTCCCTGCGTATAAAACAGGCGCTTTTTATCGAATCCCGCCCGCTGAAACTGGTGATCCACATTCGTCGTGATCACAAAATACTCCCTGTCCCGAACCAGGGATAACAGCTTTTGATATACCGGTTTCGGCGGATCGATATAGCGGTTGAAATAGATGTGCCTTGCCCACCATGCCCAGCGGGTCTCATCATCCGGGAAAGGAAAAAACCCACCGGAATAAATATCCTGAATGCCATACGCCCGGGCAAAATCGAAGAAATACTTTGCAAAGCGTTCTCCGCTGTATGTCAGACCTGCCGCGGTGGAGAGCCCTGCCCCGGCGCCGATCAGAATGGCACCCGCTGTGCGGAGCTCTTCCTTCAGGTGTTCAATTCTTTCCCTTTTCGTCTCTGTTCCAAAGGACACATCTCCGCTCAGCTGTCTCACACCGTCCAATCCTTTGCGGATGCTTTCCTGATAGCCATTCCTGTCCTTATAAAAGAAGGTCTTCATAATATATCCTGTCCTCGTCTTTGAAAACGTTGAAAATCACCCTGTCCATCTTCCCCGGATGCTCAGCCAACCAGTCCGTTACCGTTTGGAAAGCAATTTCCGCTGCCCTCCGATTCGGGAAATGAAAAACCCCCGTGGAAATGCAGCAAAATGCAGCGGTCTTTAATCCATTCGCGAGGCACAAATCCAGGGTATTCCGATAACAATCCGCAAGATCTTTTTCCAATCCAGGCGTAAGCCGTTCCTGAACGATCGGTCCCACAATATGGATCACTTTTTTCGCCGGAAGGTTATAGGCATCTGTCAGCATCGGGAGGGCTGTGGGCTGTTCATAATCACTGCCATGAAGGCTCCGCAGATTGTTCATCTGCCGGGCACATTCCTCCCGCAGTTGTACACCCGCATAGGTGTGAATGCAGTTGTCAATACAGGTGTGCATCGGGATAAAGCACCCAAGCATTTGAGAATTGGCGGCATTCACGATGGCATCCACAGCCAGCCTGGTAATGTCACCCTGCCAGATCGAAAGATTGGGTCTGCTCTCCGGGATATCAGCAAACCGCACAATACCCTTTTCCCTTGCGCATTCACGGAGATATTCATCCTGGACGCGCAAAACCTCTTCCGGTAAAGGACGTGGCAGGCGGATGTTCATCAGCGATCGAAGCAGCCTCCATTTTCCATCCGTGTCATCCGGTGTTTTCAGATTCTTATATTCAACAGAATCAATCTTGAAAGCTTCAACAAGAAAATCAAGCCTGCGAATTTGCTCCATATTATCATTATTCATTTGTCTTCACTCCCAAAGAGAATTTATCAAAAAAACAAAATTCAGATCAATAATACAGGTTGTCAAACATCAAAATGGTCTGACAATATTTAATCCAAGGCGCGAAGCGCCATCCTAAGTACGGAAAACCGCCCATGATCATATAACACTGCAAAATCTGATATCTGGTAAAAATAATCTTTCGGGATTGCAGGTATTCTTCACATTCACGCAGTGAGAAAGGTTTCAGATGAATTTGAGCTGTAAGCCTGTTATGCAGTCTGCCCTTGGAATTAACGATGTTATCGATCATCCAATATGTGGCAGATGCACAAACAATGAGAATGATATCCTTTTCTTTCCTTGCGGTCACCCATCCGTTCCAGAAGCTTTCAAGAGCTGATATTAGCCCGCTGTCTTTTGTATCCATCCAGGATAGTTCATCTATAAATATGACCTTCTTTTTCTCTTCAGACTGTGCGATCAATATTTTTAATTCCGAGAATGCTTCATCCCACGATGAAAGATTATTTTTGCCATGATAACCTGCCGCCGCGAGTGACTCAGCAAATTTTTTTAATTGAGCCTGTTTCCGGGAGCCTGACTTGATCGAATTGTTGCTGATACCTGTGTGTTGGAAAGTAAATCTATAATCGAAACTTTCTCTAACCAGATAGGTTTTCCCGATTCGCCGCCGCCCAAATACAGCCACAAATTGCGATTCTTCTTCGTTTACGAGCGACTGGAGTAATTCTCTCTCTTTTTTCCGTCCGATCATTTTTTTTCTTTCCCCTGATTTTTTTTAACAAAACTTCCAAAACTTTGATTATTAATGAGTTTTGGAAGTTTTGTAGGGATTATTATAATACAAATCGTTACAAATCAGAATGAATCGAATATATCAGTGAAAACTGTCAAGGCATTGTTGCTTCTATCTGTAATTCCGCAGCACTTCCAGCCCAAGAAGAAGGGCCTTTTCATGGGATTTGGTCCCGAATTCCCAGGCATCGTAGGCGTGAACATTGGCCAGAGAATCCGCGGTGAAAAGGAACGCCCCATTTTTTTTAATCAGGTTTCACAAAAAATTCCGAGAGATTTATGTTTGACAGCAAACGGGAAATGCGTTAGAACCTGAATCTCACAGGTCTCCGGGATAGAAAGAATCTGTGCTTTCCTCACGGATCCCTGAAATCAGGTTATTGATGTATTCCCTTTGGCGGGATTCGGAATCCATCCTCCGCTGTGCTTCAAAGCGGGCGCAGTTGTCCAAGATCTGCTGCTGAACCCCCTGCGGATCGCTGACATAATCGAAGCTGAGTTCGCCTTCTCCGGCCAGAATATATACGGTCCCGTAATTCAGCAGAACCTGAAAAAAGCCTTCCTTTGTGAAGCGTACACTGTGGATCTTGTTGTTCATGGCAACATTCTGCGATTCACGGGTCAGCGGCCTGCGGTTATAGTCCCTGACACGGTCTTCTTCGATGTAGAATCGGTGATTGCGCCATTCAAAAAACTGATAAACCATCACACCGGCTGCGAAGGCAGCTGCCAGCAGCAGGAATTTTCGTATATCCATCCAGTGGGGAGATGCGCGGAAAAGCCGGGATAAGAATAAAATAACCAGCAGCGCCAGGGCCGGTTTGAGCAGCATTTTGATCAGCAGCGCCCAATGGGCATGGAATGATATGGTTTGAAATTTCGGTACGGCAGTTTTTGCTTCCGGAGCATTCGGGAGTGCATAGCCTTTACTCTCAGCGTACCCAGGCTGAGCAGAGAACTTTGATTGTGCCTCTGTGCCGTGTCTTGCCGGCATCGTTTTCCGCTGTTCAGCCTGTCTGCCGATTTTCAGCGGGATGGGGCGTCCCCGCGATGCTTTTTCCGCGAAAAATTTGATCAATTCCGCGGTGCGGACCGGGCCGGAGATGAGCGGTGAATCGTGCTCTCCGCCTTCCGTAATAAATTTGATGCGCCCGGTATTGGTCAGTTTTGCGGCAATATTCTGATCGAGGTGCAGGGATTCCAGACTGTTGAGCCTGAATACGTTCATTTCCGTGTCATTTGTTCCCGGGATCAGGATCAGATTTCGTGAGGTGACGATCAGCCGTTTATTGATTTGTCCGCTGATCAGCCGGTACAACAGTCCTCCGGCAGCGATGAACGCGCTTAAAACCAAAAGCCAGGCTGCCGGATAGCGCCGGACCAGGAAGGAACAGGCCCACAGACAAAGGAAAAGTACCAGCAGAATACCTGCAGCCGGAGCTGCCATGGAAAGCCAGTGCACAGGGACCGAACACAGAACAGGGTCTGTAACATCCGTTTCCGGAATCAGCCATTGTTCCTGATAGCGTCTCCCTTCGTCCAGCAGGGTGAGGGAATCCGCAAATTCCGGAAAATCATTCGTCAATTCGGCAAGACCGTCTGTGTTCCAGAAGAAAATCTCGATCTCGGTCAATGCCGTGATTTTCGCAGTGTAGCGCTCCTGCGGCTGAAGGCTTTCCAGCCCGATAAAGCATCCCTCATCCAGGCAAAGCTGATAGCGTTTGCCGTTCTCATCGATTTTAAACGCCACAGCCTGACCGTCGATGATGAGCCCGCAATGTTTAGCGGGGGAGCCGCTCAATAAAACATGCTCCCCCGTATTGTATTTTACACATCTGCCCAGTGCCTGTGCCCTTGACAAAAGCGCTTCGCTGCAGCTTCTGAAAGGGTAAAAGGCGCGCAGGTCAACATTGCGGTCCGATACGTTCATTTTCAGGTCTATTCGGATTCCGGTGTGCCTTCAGGATCATTGGATGCTGCTTCGGAGTTTACAGCGACCGCATCCGGAAGTTCAGCTGTTTCGCTGTTCTCTTCTTCGGGCAGCGTTTTCCTGACTTCCAGGTCCAGTTTGTCACTGTCCGGCTGATGTGATACATAAACCACATCTCCCGGTTCGACCGATTCGGAAAGCCAGAGATTGGACAGCGGACTTTCGATATACTTTTGCAGTGCCCTGCGCAGCGGACGTGCGCCGAATGCCGGATCATAACCGATGGATGCCAGCCACTTCCGGGCATCCGCGTCCAGTTCCAGCGAGACACCGTTTTCGAGCATGCGTCCCTGCAATTCTTTCATCTGAAGGTCGACAATTTCTTCCATTTCTTCCACGGTGAGCTTCGTAAACATGATGATCTCATCAATGCGGTTGATGAATTCCGGGCGGAAGGTGGTCTTCAGGGCTTTATCGATCTTCAGCTTGGCGTCACGGTCGTCCGAATCACTGCCCGTTCCCAGGAATCCCAGGGAACCGCTGCGGTTGATATACTCCGTACCCAGGTTGCTGGTCATGATCAGAACCGTGTTGCGGAAATCGACCAATTCTCCCTGACCGTCGGTCAGCCGTCCGTCATCCAGGATCTGGAGGAGTGAATTCCAGACCTCGGGATGTGCTTTTTCGATCTCATCAAACAGGACCACCCGGTAAGGGCGTCTGCGTACGGCTTCTGTCAGCTGTCCGCCCTGTTCGTAGCCGACATATCCGGGAGGAGCCCCGAAAAGACGGGAAACTGTGTGCTGTTCGCGGTATTCGCTCATGTCCAGACGGATCAGCGCGTCTTCATCATCAAACATGAATTCGGCTAAAGCCTTTGCCAGTTCGGTCTTCCCGACACCGGAGGGACCGATAAAGATAAAGGAACCAATAGGGCGTTTGGGATCTTTGAGCCCGGTGCGTGCACGGCGGATGGCGTCGGAAATGGCATGGATCGCTTCATCCTGACCGATGATGCGCTTGTGCAGGAATTCTTCCATGTGCAGCAGACGTTCGGATTCATTCTGCAGCATCTGGCTGACGGGGATGCCGGTCCATTGACCCACGATCTGGGCTACATCATCCACATCGACAACTTCGTCGAGCTTCTGGGCTGTTTCCCAGTCGTTTTTCATCTTTTCATAAGCTTCCTGGGCCCGCAGGCGCTCTGCCTTTAATTCCGCTGCTTTTTCATAGTTGCGTTCATTGCCGGCGTTTTCCTCCTCTTCCATCATGCGGTCCAGTTTTGTTTTCATCTCCTTCAGTTCCGGCGGAAGGGAGAAAAGCTTCACCCGCAGGCTGGCGGCTGCTTCATCCATCAGGTCGATGGCTTTGTCCGGCAGCTTCCGGTCGGTCACATATCTGGAAGAGAGTCTCACCGCTGCTTCCAGGGCTGCATCCGAGAAAATGATCTTGTGGTGCTGTTCATAACGGTCGCGCAGACCTTTGAGCATTTCCACGGTGACCTCTTCGGAAGGTTCTTCCACATATACCGAGGCAAACCGGCGCTCCAGTGCGGCATCTTTTTCAATATATTTATGATATTCATCCAGGGTCGTGGCACCGATGCACTGCAGCTCTCCGCGGGCCAGGGCCGGTTTCAGCATGTTAGAGGCGTCAATCGCCCCCTGGGACGAACCGGCACCGATCACCGTGTGCAGCTCGTCAATAAAGAGGATGATGGAGCCTTCGGATTTGCGGACTTCATCGATCACGGCTTTCATGCGCTCTTCAAATTCACCCCGGAACTTTGAACCGGCGACCATTGCGCCCATATCCAGGGAAAGTACGGCTTTCCCGCTGAGGATTTCCGGTACGTCATTGTCCGCGATGCGCTGTGCGAGTCCCTCGACAATGGCGGTCTTCCCGACGCCGGCCTCACCGATCAGTACAGGGTTATTCTTGGTCCTGCGGCACAGCACCTGCATCATTCTGGTGATTTCGCCATCCCGTCCGATCACCGGGTCCAGTTTGCCGTCACGGGCAAGCTGCGTCAGGTCCCGCGAAAACTTGTCAAGAGTCTTGCGGTTTACAACGGCTTTCGCCTTTCCTTTGGTATTTGCCCCGACTGTCCCTCTGCTGTTGCGGTTTTTCATGATGATTTCGAGGACCTTTACGCGTGTGATGCCATATTCGCTCAGCAATGCCGCGACTGAGGTTCCTTTTTCATTCAATACGGCGAGAAACAGATGTTCGGTACCGATCAGGTCTTCACCCAGCCGCTTGGATTCAGCATAAGCCTGGTCAAGAATTCTGCGGACGTTTGGTGTGATGAATATCTGCCCGGTACCGCCGCCATAGATATTGGCCTTTGTTGTGGTGCGGAGCAGATAATCCAGACGGTCACAAAGTGTGCTGCTGGACACATTTAATTCATCCAGAATCTGCTGGATCATTCCTTCGGGTTTTTCAAGCAGACCTAAAAGGATATGTTCTGTATCTACCTGGTTCTGTTCATAGCGCTGCAGGATTTCGATGGAGCGCTGTGCTGCCTCCTGCGCGCTTTCTGTAAATCTGTCAAATCTCATCATTGTCTTTGTACCATCCTGCTTATCCCGGTAGACGGGTTTGTTTCCTAACAAAAAGAATTTTACCTGATTCGTGTTAAAATACTGTTAAAATTTTCAAAGATTAATTGTGCAATCTTTGAGCCAAATCGAATATAATAGTTGTCAGCTGATAATAGGCAGTTCAGGAGGTTTTATGAAGTATTATGGCGCTATCGAAGCCGGGGGCACCAAATTTGTCTGCTCCATTGCATCTGATCCGGACCATTATGTGGAAGAAGTTCGTTTCCCGACAACAGACCCGCGGGAAACGATCGGCAGGACGATCGATTTCTTCAAAGAACAGATGAAAAAATATGAATTGAAGTCGATCGGTGTGGCGTCATTCGGGCCGATCGATCTGCACAAGGATTCACCGACTTACGGCTATATTACCAGCACACCGAAACCGGGCTGGAAAGATACTGATTTGATCGGTCCGCTGGAATCTGAGCTCGGGCTTCCCTGCGCCTTTGATACTGATGTGAACGGTGCTGCTCTCGCGGAATACCGCTGGGGCAATCCGGAAAATGTCAAATCACTGGTTTATTACACCATCGGGACCGGCGTAGGTGCCGGTGCCGTGATCGACGGAAAGCCGGTCCATGGTTTGCTGCATCCGGAAGCCGGGCATGTCCTGCTTCGCAGAGATCCGGAAAAAGATCCTTATACCGGTCATTGTCCCTTCCATGGCGACTGTCTGGAAGGCTTGTGTTCCGGTCCTGCCATTCAGGACCGCTTTGGCATCAGTGCCGATAAGCTGGGGGAAGCGCATCCCTTCTGGGACGTGTTTGCGAATTATCTGGCACAGACCTGTGTGGCGCAGATCCTGATGCTTTCCCCGGAAAAGATCGTCCTTGGCGGCGGTGTGATGCACCAGGAGCATGTTTTCCCGAAGATCCGGCGTGAAGTTCTGCGCCTTCTGAACGGTTATGTGCAGGCTCCTGCCATCACGGAGCGTATCGACAGCTTCATCACGCCGCCTGTTTTGGGCGATCGTGCCGGTGCATGCGGTGCAGTGGCACTCGCACAATCTGCTGAGACCCTGTGAGTTTTGCTTGAGTGAAACGCTGAATCCTGAAAATATGCCGGCAGCCCGGCTCTCTTTTGAACCGGATATTCTGGATTTTGGAGAGCTGAATAATGTCCGTGAAATCAAAGAACGCGGACAGGCTGTTTTGACGATCACGAACCGGGGTGACCGGGTTTTGGTCGGGCAGATCAATGTCCAGGTGGGCTGGATCGAAGTCACTCCGAAGAGCTTCCGGCTGAACCCGGGAGAAAGCAGCGTTCACGTTTTTTCGATCATAAAATTATCTCCCACCGTCTGGACCACGCATCGGCTGGGATCAGATTTCATCGCACTGATCAACAGCAACGGCGGCTCCGGAACGGTGGGAGGATATTATTTTTCCTCCATTGAAGAGACAAGAAAACAGGCGGCTGCACACCCGATCAAAAAACGGACATTTTTGGTTCTTGGCATGATTTTTGTGCTGGTGCTTGGTATTCTGATCGCTTCCGGCCTGATGCTGCGAAGTGAAGACCGGGTTTTGCAGACGCAGCAGGCGGCGCTTGAAATGGAACAGATCCGTTCAACGATGGATGCCCGGGAGACTGAAATGGCGCCAACGGAAACGCCCCTGTTCGGCGTCTCCGATTATCTGGCCTTCAATGCCACGGCTGCGGCATATGGGGAGTCGCTGATTTTGAATATCACCACCGGAAATCAGCCGACCAACACTCCCTGGCCCAGCGGGAAATATCCCACCCCGCAGCAGTTTATCATCACTTATTACACCTATCTCAATGACCGCAATTTTGACCAGGCGTGGTGGATGCTTTCCGAAGACATGCAGCGGAATTGCTGCTATACCGGTTCCGGAACGCCGATCGAAAATTTCCGCGCTCTGATGGGGGATGTGAGCCGCTATGATGTTTCCCAGGCTTATCTGCAGGCGGAAGGGGTGAATCCCGCGGAAGTCCGATATGTTCTGACGAATTACAACAGGGACGGGACCATGGGGAACAGCGTCCTGACTGCTTATATCATCGATGACGGACAGCGGAACACACTGCTCATTGATGAGATCAAATAATTGCCGGATGCGGGTCACTGTCTGTGCAGGAATACATACCAGGGGATGAATAATTCATTTTCCCTGCGCAGCTCTGGATAAGGGACGATGAAGAAAAATGTCCGCTGCAGCATTTCAGTCTCACTGTCCAGATAATTCAGCTTCCAGATGCCGTCGAAGTTCTCATAAGGCATTTCGATGATCCCGCCGACCTGCCAGGGGTCCAGGATGCGGACCATATCTTCTTCCGGATCGTAGCCGGTCAATACGGCCATATGGTTGGAGCCGAAGGGTGTCCAGTTGACTTTGGTGAGGATCAGCAGCGGACCGTAACGCTCCAGTGCCGCCAGCAGCTCTTCTTTGGAGCTATTCTCCCGAACTCCGAGGTAATAATCCAGCAGCTGCAGGTCATCTTCCGTATCAAGAATGTTCAGCCCGGTATGGACATCGAACTGCCCCTGCCAGGCGTTCTGATCGATCAGTTCCTGTGCACCCATGGTTGGATAGGTTTCCTTATAATCATGCCAGAAATCCAAAACCATCTGAACGCAGGCGGCGGTGCAGCCGGTTGTGATCACGGTCCCCTTATGTTTCAGCCCGTACTGGCTCACATATCCGGGCTCGTACCACAGGGACCCGTGAAAATATTCCGGACCGAGTGTCGGCGTGGGAGAGGGACCGAAAGTAGCGGTGAAGGTCGGACTCGGTTCGGGAGTCGGTGTCTCGGAGGGGACCGGCGTTGGGGTTGACAGGGGCGTTTCGCTGAGCCGCCGTGCCTCTTCCGTGCTGATCAGAGCCGCGATGGTCTGCTCCACCGACATGGTTTTCATCGGACCTGTCATGGGCTGCGGAAGGGAACAGCCTCCGCACAACAGGCAGATGAAACTGATGCTGATGATCGGCAGGCAGAGCCATGTTCTTCTCATAGGTATATTTTGTCAGCAGGCAATCATCTTACCATGAATTTGCGGGCGAGGTTGATCCCGATCTTATAAAGTCCGGGGCGGAGTTCCCGGTCTGCCTCTTTGAGCTTTTCCCGGATGGGCAGGTGCTGCGGACAGTGTTTTTCGCATTTCCCGCAGCCGATGCACTGGGAGGCAAAAGCGGGATTTTTTCTGAGTCCCATTCCCCGGGCAAATTCCATGCGGACGGCGCTTTTCTTTTCATCTTCCATATACATCAGGTTGTAATAATGGAAATTTCCCGGAATATCCACTCCCTGCGGACAGGGCATGCAGTAACGGCAGCCGGTGCAGCCGACCTTTTCCCGGGAGCGGATGAAATCTTTGATTTTTTCGACCACTGCCTGATCCGTCTCATCAAAGCTTCCGATTTCCGCATCGGAGGCAATACGGCAGTTTTCCTCCACCATCACCACCGAGTTCATCCCGGAAAGCACACAGAGGATCTGCGGCTGATCCCACAGCCAGCGCAGCCCGAGCTCGGCTGTCGTGTAGTTTTTCCCGGCATCTCTGATGATAGCTTTTGCTTTTTCCGGCAGGTTCACCAGCTTGCCGCCGCGCAGCGGCTCCATGATGACCACCGGGATCCCTTTCCCTCCGGCATATTCCAGCCCTTTCCGTCCGGCCTGGCTGTTCTCGTCCAGATAGTTATATTGGATCTGGCAGAAGTCCCAGTCATAGGCGTCAAGGATCTTCATGAACATCTCCGAGTCTCCGTGATAGGAGAAGCCGATGTTCCTGATGCTGCCCTCGGCTTTGCGGGCTTTGATCCAGTCTTCGATCCCCAGCTGTTTCAGGTTTTCCCATTCAGCAATATCGGTAAACATGTGCATCAGGTAGTAATCGATGTGGTCCGTGCGCAGACGTGAGAGCTCTTCCCGGAATGTCTTGTCGATCGCTTTTGCTGACCGCATCATGTACTGCGGGAGCTTTGTTGCCAGGTTCACCTTGTCCCGGCAGTGGTTGTTTTCGAGAATCCGGCCGACCAGCTCTTCGCTCCCCGGATAGATATACGCGCTGTCCAGATAGTTGACTCCGCGTTCAATGGCGAGCATCAGCTCCTGTTCCGCTTTCTCATAATCAAGGGAAGTCCCCTTCCTGGTGAACCTCATGCAGCCGTAGCCGAGCTGCGAGATTTGATTTCCGTATTTGTCTGATCTGTATAACATCCGGGTACCGTCCTTTGTCTGATTTCTGTGATGATTCTCTTTTTATTTTAAAGTATTTTGGTGGAAAAAAGCACATTTTTGTGCTATCATTATTAATTGTATTGGTTAATTAATGAGTAAGATAAGGGAACCTGTCTTATGCATAGTTTTTCCGTTTATTACATCGAAGCAAATCTTGTCTGTGCGCTCATTTTTGTCATTTTGCTGCTTCAAAATTATTTCAGTATTGACAGGCAAGAAAAGCAGATCAAATTCGACCATGTGCTGATCGCCTTCATCCTCTATTTTCTGGTGGACTGTTTCTGGGCGCTGATCGTGGATAAAATAATTCCCAAAAACCGTATCACCGTGGTCACCAATGTATTCCTGATCTATATTATCATGGCACTGATCACCTATACCTGGCTTGATTATGTCCAGGCCTTTGAACAGGTTCCTAACCGAAACCGTCCGCTCCATCGATTTGCCATTGTGTTCCCGTTTTTGATATCAACTGCAGCCCTGATCCTGAACTATATCATCGCACCGCAAACGCTGCTTGATGAAAACCTGGATACGCTGCCGCGCTACAGCATCTATCTTGTTATTGTTCCTTACATCTATATGGCAGCCATCCTTTTCTATACGATCCGTATGGCAAGGGGTGAGAATAATCCTCAGGAAAGGAGAAAGCACCTTTTTATCGGGCTCTTTCCGCTGATGGTGATTGCGGGAGGCATCGTGCAGATGATGTTTTTCCCGTACATTCCGATTTTCTGCTTCACTTGCCTGATTCTGATGCTCATTTTTTATATCCAGTCGGTCACATTCCGGATCTCGCTGGATCCGCTGACGAATCTCAATAACCGCGGGCAGCTTTCCCGCTATGTATCACAGCCTTCCAACCTGCATCAGGAGGGGCGGCTGACGATTGTCATCATGATCGATATTGATAATTTCAAGGCCATCAACGATACCTATGGACATGCGGAAGGTGATAAGGCACTGGTGATCGTTTCCGATTCGCTGAAAAAAGTCGTGAACACTCACAACATGCCGTCCTTCATCGCCCGGTATGGCGGAGATGAATTTATTCTCATTATTCATCCAACAGCTGTGGAAGAGGCTGAACAGATGATCGATGAGATCCGTGATGAGATCAATATCCGGGTCAGCGGAATGGAATTTCCGCTTGCTGTCAGTGCCGGCTATGATGTGGTGCCGCCAGACCAGAATTCCTTCCAAAACAGTATTGTCCGTGCTGATGAGATGCTTTATCGGGACAAGGAAACCCGAAAAAATCGAGGTAGTTAACATGACACCGGTTCTTTTTGATAACTATACCTTCTCCGGTGATGTGGCGGTGATCGCCATTTGTGCCGTTATTCTGATCCTGTTGATGACATCTTACGTCAGCCGGACGCGCAGCTTTGGTATTTTTATTAACATTTTATTTTCACTGACGACTGCCGCTCTGGTCAATATTGCCTTTCACGGACTGTTGAAAAGGAACGATCCCCAGCTTCATACGCTGGTCTATGTCTTACGCTCCTTATATCATGTGCTGCTTTTTGATGTGTTTTTTCTCTTTTCACTTTATACTACCGAAGTTTCGGGTATGGAACATCGAAAAGCAAGGAAAACAGCGATCCTTTCCATGATCCTGTTTGTACTGATCATAGGCATGGACATCGTCTGCACGATCACCGGTGTCGGATTTCATATTGCGGAGGACGGCACCGTTCATCACAGGACGAATCTGTTCGTGATCGGCTATGTGCTTTATGTCATTCTGCTGGCTGTGTTGATGCGGCGTGTGCAGCATCTTGTGTACAGACGGGTTATGTATGGGTTTTACGGGGTGATGGCTGTTTCTGTTCTGCTTCGGTTCGGGCAGATGGCTTTGAATCAATCTTCGCTCACCACGATGACTTTTGTTTTCCCGGTGATCGCGATGCTTTATATTATGCATTCCAATCCTTATAATGTGTCTCTGGGATCGGTGGATATCCAGGCCCTGGAAGAAATGATCCGGGAAATGTATGCTCGGAAAGAGTCTTTTGTTTTTCTCAGTCTCCTGCTGCCGGAATTTGACATGGAAGGGAAAGAACTCTCGGGTGAAGTTCGGGGATTGGTGCGCAGTTTTGCTGTGGATTATTTCCGGAATTGTACTTTGTTCCGGATCAGCAACGGTCACGTGATCCTGATGGTGCCGAAGCATAGAAATCCGGATTATGAGAGCAGGATCGAGAGAATTCTGCGGGATTTTCAAACGCAGTATCAGCGCTTTCACAGTCCTTATAAGATCGTGATCGGCGAATCTATCGAAGAGATCAGTCAGAAAAATGAGTATGTGAGCCTGATCCAAAGTGTTGAACGGGACATGGATGAAAATACGATCCATTGGGTCGGGGCAGATGATGTTGTTCGTTTCAACCGGGATGAGTATATCCTGAATGAGCTGACCGATATCTATACAAAAAGGGACTTGAATGATCCTCGCGTTCTGGCTTACTGTCAGCCGGTTTACAATATCCAGACCGGCCGTTTTGATACCGCGGAGTCCCTGATGCGTCTGGATCTGCCTGAAACAGGGTTGGTACCTCCGGATCAGTTTATTTCTGTAGCGGAGAATCACGGGTTCATCCATGTGCTCACTGAGATCATCCTGCACAAGACCGGCAATGAGATCAGCAGACTGATCAGGGATGGTTATCACATCTCCCGGATCAGCGTGAATGTTTCTGTGCTGGAGCTGAAGGATGATGATTTCTGCGGTGATATCAGCCGCATCATTGCGGACAACCATATCCCCGGTGATAAGATCGCGATTGAGCTGACGGAATCCCGCAATGAGGCGGATTTCATGATCATGAAATCAAAAATTAAACAATTGCGCGAACAGGGGATCCAGTTTTACCTGGATGATTTTGGTACCGGATACTCGAACATGGAAAGGATCATGGAGCTTCCGTTTGATATTATCAAATTTGACCGTTCACTGGTGATCGCCAGCGGGACAGACGAACGCTCGGAAAAAATCGTTGAAAATCTGGCACAGATGTTTAACGATATGGATTATTCTGTCCTGTATGAGGGCGTGGAGGATGATTTGGAAGAAGAGCGCTGCATGGAAATGTCTGCCGCATATTTGCAGGGGTTCAAATATTCACGTCCTGTCCCGATAGCGGAACTGGAGAATTTCCTGGTAAAAGACGGGAGTGAGCACGCATGATGGAAGAATACATCATCACAAAAATCAGCGGGAAGCCTGACTGGCGCAGCGTCCCGGTGTTATCGATCAGCAATGTTTTATGGACCGGGGACGCGGGGATACACGCGAAGGGGCAGCTCTGTTATGACATGGAAAACCTTTATGTTCACCTGAGCGCTGCAGAAAAGGAGATCCGGGCAGAATATACAGATCCCCTTTCGCCGGTTCATCAGGACAGCTGTCTGGAATTCTTCTTTATGTTTCCGAACACGGAAAACTACTTCAACTTTGAGATCAATCCCAACGGCTGTTTATGTGTTCAATTCGGTCCGCACCGGGGAGACCGGATCAGACTTGTCAGAGATGATGCTGCTGAATATTTTGATATCCATGCCAACCGGACTTCTGACGGCTGGGAGGTGTTTTATCGGATCCCGCTGCGGTTCATTCAAAAATTCTATCCGGGATATCGCTTTGAAGGTGATCTGTCGGCAAACATGTACAAATGCGGAGATAAAACGGTGCGGGAGCATTACCTGTCCTGGGCACCGATCGATCTGGAATCACCGGATTTCCATTGTCCCCAATTCTTTGGCTGCATGCATTTCGGACGCTAACGAAGGTTTCAGAGCTGTACAATTTTTTGCGATTCTGTCTGATGTTTCACCATTTTTCACCATCGGGAAAAAGTTGTGATAAAATATAAAAGTCATTGGGATATAGTTCAACGGCAGAGCGACGGACTTTGAATCCGTGTATCTTGGTTCGAATCCAGGTATCCCAGCCTCTATCATGAGAAAAAGCCCCGATTTCGGGGGCTTTTTTTTCGCCTGTATTCTGATTTTTTCCTCTGTGATCTTTTGAGGTCTGAAAAAAATTTGTAGCAAAATTTGTAGCAGATTTACTCGTGGCTTCCGAGGAGAGTTTCAAAATAATAAAACCGCTTATCCGTCTGTTTTTTTTCTTAAGGTTTGTGTTCATATTAAGCATGGATTACGATCCTGTGACTTTTCCAAGTCATTATTCAAATAGAGATTATACCATATCTTAAAGAAAAGTCTGCTACAAATTTTTTTGTAGCAGACAAATTTTCAGATCAATTTCAAGTTATGATGCAGTTTCAGCAAGATATCTTATAAAATCCGCTTTGAGAACACGAAAGCGTTTTTCATCAATTTCCAAAGCCGGAAAACCGGGATCATTGAAAAGATCACGAGCCGTGTCTCTGCCTATTTGAAGATATCTCATCACATCCTGAAGAAAAAGAATGTCGCCATAATCATTAATACACTTTCCATCCATATGTCATCCTTTCCGTGCACAGTTGTTCACATATTCAATAAAGTTTTCTCTTCGGACGCGGGTGACCTTCCCAAACTTCAGGACCTTCATCTTACCGCTCTGCATGATTTCATAACTTTTATCGCGTCCGATATGTAGAGCTGCTGCAACATCTTCTCGTGTCATAATTTCCGGCAAGTTTTCAAAAATAATCATATAGTTCAACCTTTCCGGGTATTTCTGTTTCAACCCTTATTTTTCTATAATATACAAATTTATTCCTGTAAAAAACTATCCAGAATGCCTATTCCTTCCCGTTTCCTTTCCATCCCGAAATGCGTGTAATACTTGCTGGTGGTTTCCTGTCTTTTATGTCCCGCTAACACCTGTACAAGCGGAAATGGGCATTCATTCGACAACAGGATTGTCACTGCGGTATGTCGGAGATCATAAAGCCTTCGATGAGGAATATTGATTTTTCCCTGAATCCATGTAAAATGTTTGGAAAGATATTCCGGTTCCATTCGCTTTCCGTCTAAACCTTTGCATACAGGCCCGGTTCTTTGGGCTTCCGGTACATCAGATAGTATTTCATACAGTATCTCACTGATTGGCTGCTCACGCGTTGTGGCTTCAGTTTTTGGTGTTTCTCTCAGAATCAGAGTTTTCCCTTTTTGAGGATCAGACATTTGTTGATACACCTGCTGCACATGAAATTCTTTATGCTGCAAATCTATATGAGTCCAATCAAGTCCGCAGGCTTCTTCACGTCGAAGTATACCGAAAAACAGCAGATTAACAGCAATTTCAATCGGATCGTTTTTCAAAGAACTCAACAGCATTTTCAATTCATCCGGATGAAAGATCTGACCCTCTTTCGGAGCTTCGGTTGCCGGTTCGATTTCGTCACCAATAGCCGGATTTACAGGTATGATGCCTTCTTTTACAGCATTATTTAAAACCTGTTTTATCTTCAGCCAATGCTTGTGTGTCGTATTTGTACTTGGTCTTTTATTACCGATTCCCTGCGCATGAAATGTAAGATACTCAAGAACATCATCTGATGTCAGATTAACAATCTTTATATCTCCGAAGAAGTCGGCTATCCTTTTAATAACATTGCGGTCGTTAGCCAATGTGGTAGGACTCAAAATCTTATTTGCTTTTGTACTGAGAATTCTCGGTTCCTCTCTTTTGTTCTGCCAGTTTAGGAAATACTCTTTCGCAGTGATTTCCGATTTCTCTTTTTCTACAGGGAAATATTCCTTTTCCCATTTTTCAACAAGCTGCTGGGCTTTTATCCGTGCTTCTTTGGAAACTTTGAGCTTCCCCCCGTTTTTCTCCGCAAGACAATATGCGGGAATATCAATTTCAGTGGATATCCATTTTTGTTTGTGCTTTTTCAATTTATCTTTATAAGATAAGATAACTGTATATTTTCCGTTTCGGTCTATGATTCGATATGTGTATGCTCCCACAATTTTCCTCCAATTCAATCTTAACAAAGCAGTTCGTTCTTGAACCCGTATATGGAATATACAAAACGAAAAATTGAGAAGAATTCAGATAGATTGATCACTCTATAGTCATAAGTCCGATTGTGACCGAGGGAAAAAACTGATATCTTCCAATTCAGCTGTTATAAGGGCGTACAGGTAAAATGCATAACCAGAGTAAATAACAATCAGGTGGAAGTAAATATTTATTAGTATTGCCCATCCTCTGTGCTTCTGCTTATTCCGATCTTCCCACCATATGTGTGGATTAAGCATTTCAATCATGGAAAGTCTGGCTTTTGCCTTGAATTGTTGTTAGTACTTGTTGCTATTTAAAATAAAACGGTGAAAATTACTCGTAAATTGTCTTTAATATAGATCCTTTGGAAAGAGGAAAAGAATGGTAAAAAGAATTTGATAATTCCCTTTTTCCTTTGCGATATCAGTACGACAAAAGGGAACAAAACTGTCGCCAGCTGATTTATTTATAAATAGCAACTTCGAAAATTTTGACATCCGAAGTTGCTGTTTCAATTTGTGATTGAATCACAGACTAAACACGATATCCTCGGCGGTTCAGTTTATGCCCAGACATAAGATCATTTTATATATCTCGATGATACGTGTTTTGCCAGCTGTTATGTAAACATGGTCTTTGAGTTCACCTTCAGGATGATATTCTTCCCTGATACGATTACCGTCTTCATCATATGCTCCGCGATTGGAAGCTTCAACTGTGTGATTTGAAACTCGATATTCAATACCATTGATTATGAAATAGTAGGAATCAAATGAACTCGAATGTCGAATTC